>JAFIHP010000114.1 GCA_017849335.1 Actinomycetales bacterium
CGCGGCCTCGGTGGCGCGATCATGGAGTCCATCCTCGGCGCGCTCCTCACCGCGGGCTACGCCACGGCCGTCAGCAGCGCGATCGCCGGCTCGCCGAACGCCGACCAGGTGACGTCGGCGATGCAGTCGGAGCTGACCAAGTCGTACGCCAGCGCCGCGACGATGGCGCAGCAGTACCCGCAGTACTCGGACGCCATCATCGCCGGCGCGAAGGAGTCGTTCCTCCAGGGACAGGACTGGGCGTACACGGCGGGCATCGTCGCCGTGCTGATCGGCGCGGTGCTCGTCTTCCTCAAGTTCCCGAAGGCGCAGCAGGAGAAGCAGCTCCTGCTCCAGTACCACCAGCAGGACGAGGCTGGAGCAGGTAGCCGACCGGGAACAGCCTGATCCGACCGTCTCCGCTGATCAGCCCCCACAGCCCGCGGGGGAGGAGCAAGGTGATGAGGATCGCGATGACTCCGAGGATCAGCAGGTACCAGGACCCCAGGTCCGCCAGCCACTGCTGGAGCGCGAAGAACACGACGGCGCCGAGGATCGGCCCCTCGATGCTCCCGAGCCCGCCGATCACGACAATGAAGATCATGAACACCGAGTAGTTCACCGAGAAGATCGAGTCGGGCTGGACGCGCAGCGTGTTCGCCGTGATCATCGCCCCGGCCAGTCCGCACCCCATCGCGGCGACGACGAAGACGAACCGCTTCGACCGCGTCACGCGGACGCCGAGGGACCCCGCGGCGACCGCGTCGTCCCGGATGGCCGTGAATCCCAGGCCCAGGCGAGAGCGCATGATCAGGTAGGTGACGAGCACCGCCAGCACGACACCGGCGAGGGAGAGCCAGTAGACGTAGGCGATGCGCCGTCCCGGCGTCAGCTCGCTGAAGGCGCTGAACGTCTGTCCGATGCCGCCTCCGAAGGCGGGGACCTGCTGGACGATCAGCATGATGACGATCGCGATGACCCACGTCCCGATCGCGAAGTAGCCACCGGAGAGCCGGAACGCCAGGAACGAGATCGGGTAGGCGAGAACGCCGGCGACGACGACCGCGAGAGGGACGGCCATGAACGGGTCGAGTCCGAGCGTGTCCGCGAAGTACACCAGGGCGTACGCGCCGATGCCGATGTAGGCCTGCTGACCGATCGAGAGCATCCCGCCGTAGCCCGCGAGCAGGTTCCACATCGTCGCCATGACGATCAGGGAGAAGAGCGTGACGAGGCTGCCCTGCGTCCCTCGGTCGACCACGTACGGCGCGATGGGGGCCACCAGTATCAGCGCGACGGCGACGCCCAGTCCGATCCACGACGCCCGGGTCGCCCGACGTACCCGCGCGTGCGGGCTGACGACCGCGTGGAGGTCGCGGGTGCTGCTGCTCGTGGCGCTCATGTCGTCACCGCCTTCGGCATGAGGCCGGTAGGTCGGAAGGCGAGGATCGCGAGGAACACGAGGTTCCCGATGAGGATCCCGTAGGACGGGTTGACCTGCGCTCCGACCGTCTGGGCGATGCCCAGGACCATCCCGCCGGCCAGCGTCCCCCACAACGAGCCGAGCCCGCCGATGATGACGGCCTCGAACGCGAAGATCAGCATCGCGTCCCCGTACGTCGGGTTGAAGTTCCCGCGCATCCCGAGGAACATCCCGGCGATGCCGACCGTTGCCAGCGCGATGGCCGTGGCGAGCGCGTACACCCGCCGGTTGTCGATCCCCATCAGCGGAACGGTCTGCGGGTCGTCACTCGCGGCGCGCATCGCCCGGCCCAGCGGGGCCCGTGACAAGAAGATCTGCAGCCCCAGGATCACGACGACCCCGACGACGAACGTGATCAGCGGCAGAACGCCGATCGAGATCTGGTCGGTGATCGTGATGCTCGCGACCGAGAGGCTGCCGACCTGGAGGCTCTGGAGGTCGGCGCTGAAGCGCAGCTGAAGGAGCTGCGTCACGACGACCGCCAGTCCGAAGGCTGCGAGCAGGGGAGACAGTCCGCCCATCGACAGCGCGCGGTTGAAGACGCCCCACTGGAGCAGGTAGCCGACCGCCGCCATGATCGGGACGACCGCCAGGAGCGCGAGGAACGGCGAGATCCCGGTCGCCTGTACGATGACCAGCCCGAGGTAGGCCGCGAGGATCGCGAGCGCGCCGTGGGCGAGATTGACGATGCGCATGACCCCGAACATGAGGGACAGGCCCGCTGCGAGGAGGGCGTACAGCCCGCCGAGCAGGATCCCCTGGATGATCGCGTTGATCCACTGCATGCGAAGCGCTCCTAGATCCCGAAGTACGCCGAGGCGATCTGGTCACGGTGGAGATCGGACGGACGTCCCTCGAGCACGGTCCGCCCTTCCAGCAGGCACTGCACGCGGCTTGCCACCTTCATCGACTGGTTGACGTCCTGCTCCACGACCAGGACCGTGGTACCGGTGCTCGTGATCGCCGGCAGGGCCGCGTAGATCTGCTCGACCACCACGGGCGCGAGGCCGAGGGACACCTCGTCGAGCAGGAGCAGCCGGGGGTTGCTCATCAGCGCCCGCCCGATCGCCGTGGCCTGCTGCTCGCCACCGGAGAGGTTCGCGCCGAGCCGGTCCCTGCGGTCGGCGACCAGCGGGAACGCCTCGTAGACCGACGCGAGGGACCAGGGTCCCTTCCGCTTCACGTGCGCGCCGACGAGCAGGTTCTCCTCGACCGTCAGGCTCGGGAAGATCCGGCGGCCCTCCGGCGTGAGCGCGATGCCGAGCGGGACCCGCTTGTGGGGCGGCGTGCGGGTGATGTCGACGTCGGCGAACGTGACGGACCCGGCGGTCGGCGTGACCTGCCCGGCGATGCTCTTGAGGAGCGTCGACTTCCCGGCTCCGTTCGCGCCGATGATGGCGAGCGTCTCGCCTTCGTCGATGGTCACCGTGAGCCCGTAGATCGCCTGGAAGTCGCCGTAGTGCACGTCGAGGTCGCGGACGGAGAGCAGGCTCATGCGCTCTCCCCGAGGTCGAACGTGGAGCCGAGGTAGACCTCGACGACCTCCGGGCTGGACATGACGTCACGAGGCTCGCCGATGGCGAGGATCCGCCCGAACGCCAGGCACATCAGCTCGTCGACGACGGCGAGGAGGGCGTGGACGATGTGCTCGATCCAGATCACGGTGACTCCGGAGTCGCGCAGTCCGCGGATCAGCTCGATCAGCGGGGGAAGCTCCTTGTCGGTCAGCCCGCCCGCGATCTCGTCGAGCAGGATCAGCTTGGGCTGCGTCGCCAGGGCGCGGGCCAGCTCCAGCCGCTTGCGGTCGAGCAGGCGCAGCCGGCCGGCTGGCACGTTCGCCAGGTGTGCGAGCCCGGTGATGTCCAGCGCCTGCGCCGCGGAGTCGTATCCGGCCTGCCCGCCGCTCCGCCCGCCGAACGCCGCGCCGACGAACACGTTCTCGAAGACCGTCATGTCGACGAACGGCCGGGGGATCTGGAACGAGCGAGCGATGCCCAGCTCGTTGCGCGCGCCCGCGGACGTGCGGGTGATGTC
>JAFIHP010000115.1 GCA_017849335.1 Actinomycetales bacterium
AAGCAGCCGCCGTGGTTCCGCATGATCGCGACCAACGTCAAGGCGGAAAGGCGGTTCCTGTCGACAATCGCGCGGCGCCTCGACACCCTTGGCGAGCGCGTGGATCGCATCAGCATTCAGCCCGCGCACCGTGTCGATGTCGGAGGCGACCTGAAGCGCCATGAGCCGACGGTTCCACGCCGGCAGCCGGCGGATCTGCCGCGTCATGCTCTCGGACTCGCCGTCAAACTGGCCCATGAACCCGAACCGCTGCGCCCAGCTGCGCCGGCTGAACAGCGATTCGTACAGGATCTGCATCGCGTGGCCGCCCTCGACCAGGACGGCGAACGCCTCCCGATGCGGCGGGGCGCTCTGCAACGCCAGGCGCAGCGCCGCGGCGTCCATGAGGGCCAGGAGGGTCACCGCGTAGTGGCGGCGGGCTCGAACCGACCGCACCCAGATGAGCACGGGGTAGGTGTGGTGGGTCAGTCGCAGCCGGGTGGCCCACACCGACCACGACAAGAACGCGCCGGGGAGGTAGTCCAACGCGCCTCCGACCGCGAACCGCGACAGCAGCTCCGGCCCCCACGCCGGCTCACCCCCCGCGGTCGTCAGCGCCGACACCTCGACCTCGCGGTCGAGGTAGGTCGAGTAGATGGTCGGCAGGAAGCCGATCATGAGCGCCACGACGATCGGGCCTGTGGCCGCCGCGAGAAAGTCGATGACGGTCTGGTCCTCGGTGTTCACCGCGGCGAACCCGAGGGTCAGCAGACTGGAACCGCCCTGCCGCATCGAGTCGCCCAGGCTCTCGCGGCCTCCGACGCCGTAGATGAGCAACCCGTACGCGACGAGGAACAGCAGCAGCCACGTCAGCAGCTGGCACAGCAGGATCGTCGGACCGACCCACGCCAGGACCGAGTCACGCCAGCGGTAGGAACGACGCAGTCGCGAGAACCCCATCGCGACGGCGACCACCGTGCTCGCGACCGCATCGCTGATCAGCGACCGCAGCGACCGCGGGACGACCACAGTCCGCATGAGGCTGAAGGTGGTCGCGATCAGCAGGAAGATGCCGCCGAGCGTCGCCGCGCTTCGCGAGAGCACGTCGGCCAGCAGCTGCGACACGCGAGGATGCTCCCACACCCGCCGACTACGCTGCGGGAGTGACTTCGGACCCCCAGTCGGCGCTTCTCGTCGGCGTCATCGGCATCGTCGTCGGTGTCGTCGGGGTCTCGCTGGGTGCCGTGGCGATCGCCCGGTTGTCCCGGCTGCACCGGTCCTACGCCCTCCTCCAGGCGGGCGAGGGCCGCGAGACGATCGTCGACGTCATGGGCCGCACGATCGGGGAGTTCAACGACCTGCGGGACGAGGTCCGTCACCTGGAGAAGCAGCTGGCCATCACGCGCCGCGACCTCGCCATGGCGCTTCGGCACGTCTCGGTCGTCCGCTACGACGCGTTCGGCGACATGGGTGGCCGGTTCTCGTTCTCCGCGGCTCTGCTGGACGACTCGGGTGACGGTCTGGTCATCACGTCGATCCACGCCCGCAGCGAGACGCGCACCTACCTCAAGGGCCTGTCCGGGGGCGGAAGCGACATCCTTCTCTCCCCGGAGGAGCAGCAGGCGGTGCGGATCGCCCGCGGGCAGGAGAGCTAGTCGATGCGAATCGCATTCCTCGGCCCCGAGGGCACCTTCTGCCAGGCGGCCCTCCTGACCATGCCGCTCGACGCCGGTACCGAGACGGTGCCGGCGAAGTCGGTGCAGGCGGCGATCGACCTCGTGCGAGACGGCGACGTCGACCGTGCGCTGATCCCGATCGAGAACAGCGTCGAGGGCTCGGTCTCCGTGACGCTCGACGAGCTGGCGAACGGCGTCCGGCTCGTCATCGTCGACGAGGTCACCCTGCCGGTCCGGTTCACGCTCATGGCCCGGCCCGGTGTCACGTTGGCCGACGTGCGGACGGTCGCCTCCCATCCGCACGCCCTGGCCCAGGTCCGTGGCTGGGCGAGCGAGAACCTGCCGGACGCGACGTTGATCCCGGCCCTGTCGACCGCCGGTGCCGCCGCCGCCCTGAGCGTCGAGCCGACCCCGTTCGATGCCGCCGTCGCCCCCCGGATCGCCGCGGACCACTACGGGCTGGACGTCCTGGCGGACGGCATCGGCGACACGGAGGAGGCCGCGACCCGGTTCGTCCTGGTCCAGCGCCCGGGTGCGCTGCCGGCGCCCACCGGCGCGGACAAGACGACCCTCTCGCTCTACATGCGCCAGGACGAGCCCGGAGCGCTGATGGCGATCCTCAACGAGTTCGCCGTGCGCGGCGTGAACCTCACCCGCATCGAGTCCCGACCGACCAAGCGCGTCCTGGGCGACTACTTCTTCAGCGTCGACGTCGAGGGCCACGTGGCCGATGCCCGCGTGGCCGAGGCCCTGATGGGCCTGCACCGCGTCTGCCTCGATGTGCGCTTCCTGGGCTCCTACCCACGGCATGATGGCAAGGCACCCGTACTGCGGTCGGGGGTGACCGACGTCGACTTCGCCGACGCAGCGGCATGGCTGGACCGACTCAAGGAGAGCGGCACGTGAGGTACTTCGTCACCGGAGCGGCCGGCTTCATCGGCTCCCACTTCGTCCGGCGGCTGCTCGCCGGGGAGTACGGCGTCGAGCCGTCAGGCGTCACCGTCTACGACAAGCTGACGTACGCCGGCAACCTCCAGAACCTCGCGAGCGTCGCGGACGACCCGCGGTACTCGTTCGTCCAGGGCGACATCTGCGACGGCAGCCTGCTCGACCAGGTTCTGCCGGGGCACGACGTCGTCGTCAACTTCGCCGCCGAGACGCACGTCGACCGGTCCATCCACGGACCGCAGGACTTCGTCGTGACCAACGTCGTGGGCACGCAGACGCTCCTGGACGCGTGCCTGCGCCACGGCATCGCCCGCACGGTCCACATCGGCACCGACGAGGTGTACGGGTCGATCGAGACCGGCTCGTGGACCGAGTCTGAGCCGCTCCTGCCGAACTCGCCGTACTCGGCGGCGAAGGCGGCGGCCGAGCTGCTCGTGCGCGCCTACTTCGTGACCTACGGGCTGAACGTCTCCAGCACCCGGTGCTCGAACAACTACGGGCCCTTCCAGTTCCCCGAGAAGGTCATCCCGCTGTTCGTCACGAACCTCATCGACGGCCAGCAGGTCCCGCTCTACGGCGACGGCCTCAACGTGCGCGACTGGCTGCACGTCGACGACCACTGCCGAGGGATCGCGCTGGTGATCGCGAAGGGAGAGCCCGGCCAGTCGTACAACATCGGCGGCGGGCTCGAGCTGAACAACCGCGAGCTGACCGAGCGGGTGCTCGATGCGATGGGGGCCGACTGGAGCTCCGTCCGAGCCGTGGAGGACCGGAAGGGACACGACCGCCGATACTCGGTGGACGACTCCCGCCTGCGGGCCCTGGGCTACGCGCCGCAGCACCGCTTCGAGGACGGACTGCTGGAGACCGTCCAGTGGTACCGGGACAACGAGGCGTGGTGGCGGCCGCTGAAGGCGAAGGCGGCGATCTCCTGATGCGCGCCCTGGTCGTCGGCTGCGACGGGCAGCTCGGCACGGAGGTCGTCGACGTCCTGCGGCGCGACGGCGCCGAGGTCGTCGGGCTGGACCGGCCCGAGATCGACATCGCCGACGGCGACTCGGTCGCCTCGGCGTTCTCCCTCGCCCAGCCCGACGTCGTCGTCAACTGCGCCGCGTGGACCGCTGTCGACGCTGCGGAGGAGCACGAGCAGGATGCCCTGCGCGCCAACGGGATCGGGCCTGCGGTGCTCGCCCAGGCCTGCGCAGCCACAGACGCATGGCTGGTCCACCTGTCCACCGACTACGTCTTCGACGGCGTCGCGCGCACGCCGTACGCCGAGGACGCCGTGCCCGCCCCGCGTACGGCCTACGGGCGAACCAAGCTCGCCGGCGAGGCCGCGGTGCGTGTGGCACTGCCCGACCGCCACTACATCGTGCGAACGGCCTGGCTCTACGGCCTTCGCGGCGAGAACTTCGTCAAGACCATGCTGCGGCTGGAGGCCGAGCGCGACACGATCGACGTCGTCGACGACCAGCGCGGCCAGCCGACGTACGCCCGTGACCTGGCCGAGCAGCTGGCGATGCTGGTGGCCCGACGCCCGCCGGCCGCGACCTTCCACGGGACGAACTCCGGTCAGACCACCTGGTACCAGCTGGCCCGGGAGATCTTCCGCCTCGCCGGCGCGGACCCGCTGCGGGTCCGCCCGACCACGTCGGCGCAGTTCGTCCGGCCCGCCCAGCGGCCGGCGTTCTCCGTTCTCGGCCACGCCGGCTGGGCCCGGGCAGGCATGCCCTCGATGCGGCCGTGGCACGACGCGCTCGTGGCGGCGTTCGCGGACGGCTTCGCGGCCCAGGCGGCCGCGCGCGAGCCGGCTGTCGTCGCGACGAGCACGACGACTCAGCCGTAGGGCGTGCGGGGCCGTCAGGCCCTGGCGAGGTCCAGGTGCCTGCGGATCAGCACCTCCCAGGCGCCCACGTGCTCCTCGCCGTGTGCCGCGAGCTCGCGCAGCGCATCGTCGGCCTCCGGCCGCAGCGCCGTCGCGTCGTAGTCGACACGGACCCGGCTTCCTGCCGGGACCGCCTCGATCTGGACGGTGACGAGGGCAGCGGTGTCGGGCGCGGACAGGCGCGCGTACCGGATGCGGTGCGGCGGCGCGCTCTCCGTGACGAGCCAGGTGGTCTCGTGGCCGCCGACATCGGTGGTGAACACGGTGCCCGGCACCGTGTCATCGGGCGCGTCCGCGGGGAACCGGGGCTCCCAGCCCTCGACCCACGCCCGCTCGCCCCGGGCGGTGAACAGGACGAACGCCTGGGCCGGCGGCAGGGGGACCTCGATGGTCGCGCCGAACGCGACCCGGGGACGGCCGCTCACGACCCCTCCGCCAGGCGGTGCGAGTCGGCCGCCGTGAGGTCGAGTCCGTAGACGGCCTTCAGCTTCTCGATCGTAGCGATCGTGTCGGGGCCGAAGGGTGGCTTGCCCTCGAACGAGTGCAAGACGATCCCTTCGACGAGGTCGCCCAGCGGCATGTCGAGGTACTCCGCGAGGCCCTTGAGCACCTTGAGCAGGCGGGACTCGATCCGCATCCCGGTCTGAACCCGCGTCACTGTTACCATGGTACAACGGTACCAGAACGTGACGGCGCCCCGGGCGTGCCAGCGCGAGCTCAGGCCCCGATCGCGTCGAGCACGTCCGCCACCGCGTAGCCAGGCTCGCGGCCGGCGATGACGTCGGCGTACTGGCGCATCTCGTCCACCGCGTGGCCCATGAGCACCCCGACCCCGGCCCACTGCAGCATCGCGATGTCGTTCATCGAGTCGCCGATGGTCAGCGTCAGCGCCGGGTCGATGCCGAGGCGGTCGCACAAGCGGGCGAGCATCGTGGCCTTCGAGACGCCCTGCGGTCCGATGTCGAGCCACGCCACGTCCGCCACGCCGAACACGACCGAGTGGAGCCCGAGCTCCGCCGCGACCGGACCGAGCCCCGTCTCCTGATGGGAGTCGCTGCGGACGACGACGCGGATCGCCGGCTCGTGCAGCAGCTCCTCGAACGGGACCTCGCGGATGCCCTCGGCCAGCGCGCTGTGCGTGAACGCCTGGTTGGTGCGGAACAGGCCGTGGACGTCCTCGACCGCATACATGCCCTCGGGCACCCGGTCGCGGATCGTCATGAGGAGGTCGGTCGGGTCGAACGCGATCGTCTCGACGATCTCGTCGGGATCGATCTGCGCGAGCAGTGCGCCGTTGCTGCACACGGCCCAGTCGGTCATCCCCGCGGCGCGGCACACCGGGAGCGTCGTGGACATGGAGCGTCCGGTCGCCGCGACCACCATGATGCCGAGCTCCTGGACCCGGGCGACGGCCTCGGCCACGCGTCCCGGGACGACCCCGTCGTGCGGCAGGAGGGTGTCGTCGAGATCGATGGCGACGAGCTGGGGCAGGAATCCGTCGGGCAGGCGCATGATGCCCGCCACGCTACCCGACGGGCGTGAACTCCGACCGACCGCCGAGGAACGGGCGCAGGGCCTGCGGGACAACGACCGACCCGTCGGCCTGCTGGTGGTTCTCCAGCAATGCCACGATGATCCGCGGCATCGCGCACAGGGTCCCGTTGAGCGTCGCGAGCGGCCGCGTCCCGTTCTCGTCCCGCATGCGGATGCGCAGCCGACGCGCCTGGAACTGCGTCGTGTTCGACGTGGACGTGATCTCGCGGTACGTGCCCTGCGTCGGGATCCACGCCTCCATGTCGAACTTGCGGGCCGCGCTGGAGCCGAGGTCGCCCGTCGCCACGTCGATCACGCGGTACGGGATCTCCAGGGCGTCGACGAACTCGCGCTCCCAGGACAGCAGCCGCTCGTGCTCGGCCTCGGCATCCTCCGGACGGCAGAAGACGAACATCTCGACCTTGTCGAACTGGTGCACGCGGATGATGCCCCGGGTGTCCTTGCCGTAGGTGCCGGCCTCGCGCCGGTAGCAGCTGGACCAGCCGGCGTAGCGCAGCGGCAGCCGGTCCGCGTCGATGATCTCGTCCGCGTGGTACGCGGCAAGCGGTACCTCGGATGTGCCGACGAGGTACAGGTCGTCCGCTTCGAGCCGGTAGACGTTCTCCGCCGCCTGGCCCAGGAAGCCGGTGCCCTCCATCGCGCTGGGCAGCACCAGGCTCGGCGTGATCATCGGGACCAGCCCATGCGCGGTCGCCTGCTGCATCGCGAGGTTCAGCAGCGCGATCTCGAGCATCGCCCCCGGACCGGTCAGGTAGAAGAAGCGCGAGCCGGAGACCTTCGCTCCGCGCTCGACGTCGATCGCTCCCAGGAGCTCGCCGATGGCGAGGTGGTCGCGCGGCTCGAACCCCTCCGCCGCGAAGTCCCGGGGCGTCCCGACATGGTCGATCACCCGGAACGCGTCCTCGCCCCCGACGGGCGAGTCGAGGTTGACGATGTTCGAGACCTGCAGCCACAAGGCGTCGAGCACGTCCGCCGCGGCGCTCGCGGCGCGCTCGGCGTCCTTGACCTGGTCGGCCAGGAGGGTGGCGGTCGCGAGCAGCCCGTCGAGCTGCGCCTGCAGACCGGCGCGCTCGGCGTGCGTCGCCTGCTTCAACGCGCCCTGGAGCGGCCCGATCTGCTTGCCCAGCACCTTCTGCTGGTTGCGCAGCTCGTCGAACGCGGTCTGCGCCGATCGCTTCGCCTCGTCCGCCGCGACCAGCTCGTCGACGAGCTCGACGCTCTCCCCTCGGCGACGCTGGGACTCGCGGAGGAGATCGGGCTCGGTGCGCAGGATGACGGGGTCGATCATGCGGCAAACCCTAGGTCACATTCGTATGGCACACTCACGTCGCTTTGCCCGCGGCCGGTGGGCAGTGGGCGAAAGGGCACGCGCACGTGGACTACAACTGGCTGACGCCGAAGGCGCAGGCGCGCCCTGCCGGCGACAAGGGCTGGGGTTCCTTCGCGGTGGAGCAGATCAACGCCGGCGAGACCGTGGCGGCATTCGGCGGGTGGGTGGTCGACCGCGCCACGCTGTCGACCATGTCCCACGACCGCCAGTCGCGGTCCATCCAGGTCGACGACGACCTCTACCTGGTGTCGGACGAGATGCCCGAGCCGGGCGACATGCTCAACCACTCCTGCGAGCCGAACGCCGGCCTGAAGGGATCGGCGCTGCTCGTCGCCATGCGCGACATCGCGGTCGGCGAGGAGATCACCTTCGACTACGCGATGTGCGATGCCAGCGACTACGACGAGTTCTCGTGCATGTGCGGGCAGCCGACGTGCCGGCAGGTCGTGACGGGCGCGGACTGGCGTGACCCGGTGCTGCAGGCCAAGTACGACGGGTGGTTCTCGCCCTACCTGGTCAAGCGGATCGCCGCGCTGCCCACGCTCTAGGACGTCACCGACCTCTCCGGCTACCGTCCGGGTATGAGCGATCGGATCCTGCTGGAGCCCCTCGACGTCGACGATCCCGAGATCGTGGCGGCCGCGTTCACCGTTGCGCGCGACTGCGAGCTGGCGGTCCTGGGGGAGAGCGACGAAACGCTCGACTCCGTGCGCTCGACGCTCACCGGACCGCTCGCCTGGCGCGCTGAGCACCGGCTCGCGCGCCGAGGTGACGAGATCGTCGGCGTTCTGCTCGCCGAGCTCGACGAGGACGGGCGCGAGGTCTTCGTCGACGCGTACGCCGTAGGGGAGGACACCGCCGCGGTGGACCACGCGCTCATGGCGCACGGCCTCGCGGCCGGTATCGAATACGGACGCACCCACCCGACCGGCCAGCCCGTGCCCGCGGATCCCTACACGCTGTCGACCGACCTGTGGCAGGTCGTCGCCGGCTGCCCCGTCGCCGACGTCGAGCACGCCGGGGTGCTCGCGGGCCTCGGCTTCCGCACGATCCGCCGCTTCTGGCGGATGCGGTGGGACCTGGCCGGCGTGACGACGGACGTGCCCACCCCTCCGGCGGGCGTCACGCGACGCCGTGTCGACGGCGACGCCGATCGCCGCGCCATGCACCGAGCCTTCACGGAGTCGTTCGCACACCACTTCGGCAGCACGCACGACTACGAGTTCGAACCGTGGCTCGAGCAGATCGTCGCCCTGCCGGGCACCGACCCGGACCAGTGGTACCTGGCGACTCTCGACGACGAGGTCGTCGCGCTGTGCCTGTGCGACGACTCACGCGCGTCGACCGGCGACGGCTACGTGCGCACGCTCGGTGTCGTCGACTCCGCGCGCGGGCGGGGTATCGGCCGGTGGCTGCTGCAGTGTGCGGCCGCCGACGCCGTCGCCCGCGGCCGCACCGGGCTTGCCTTGTCGGTCGACGGGCAGAACACCACGGGAGCCACCGCCCTGTACGAGTCCGTCGGCTTCGTGACCACCAGCGAGATCGACGTCTGGTGCTACCCGGTGCTCGACTGATTGTCGTTGCTGCGGAACGGGTTCGCGGGGCCCATCATCAACCCGCGGGTGTCAGACCAGGGTCCTAGTCTGGACACATGTTCCCCTCCGGTCATGCGGCTCGTGGTCTGAGTGCTCGTCGCGCTCGGGCCCAGCTCCGGTCGCGTGCGGAGGCGGGGGATGGTCAGGCGTGGCTGATGGGGGTGTGGCTTGCCCAGCAGGCGCGGGACGCGGCGGAGCGGCTGCGTCCCGTGCCGGCCCCGCCGACGGCGGCAGACCTGCTGGCGTACGCACAGGGCCTCTCGGCCGGTGCAGGCTTGCTCGCGGTGTTGGAGCAGATCGAGGTTGCGGCGTTGTCCGCCGACGAGGCGGTGACGTACCTGCAGCAGGTCCAGCGGGCGTCCGCCTGGCTATCCGGGTTTGAAGCGCAGGGACGGGCGGACGCGACGGCGAAGGTCGTCGCGGAGGTCCAGCAGGTTCTTGCCACCGACGCCGTCGCGGGTCGCCCGCAGTACGTGCCGCCGGAGCAGGTCGCATGGAGCGAGATCACGGCCGCGTTGCGGTTGTCGCCGGTGACCGGGGAGGCGCGCATCCTCGAATCACAGGAGCTCACGACAACGTGGCGACTGATGCTGGATGGGATGCTCGCGGGCACGCTGACGGTGGAGCACGTTCGCGCGATCGGGCGGCAGCTGCGGAACCTCCCGGGCTTCGGGTCTGCCGACCCGACCGAGCAAGCGGAGCAT
>JAFIHP010000116.1 GCA_017849335.1 Actinomycetales bacterium
GTGGCCGCCTGCTCGTCCAGCACGTCGAGCTCGTCCACGCAGGCACCCGCCGGGTCGACCGCCGGGGCCAGCGCCGCAGCCAGCTCGCCCGAAGCGAGCACTGCCGCTGCGCAGTTCCCGGTCACCATCGAGCACGCGTTCGGTACGACGACGATCGAGTCCGCGCCCCAGCGGGTCGCCACCGTCGCCTGGGCCAACCACGAGGTGCCCATCGCCCTCGGGGTCGTACCGGTCGGCATGAGCAAGGCCACCTGGGGCGACGACGACAACGACGGCGTCCTGCCCTGGGTCGAGGACGCCCTCACCGCGATGGGCGCGTCGACGCCGGTTCTGTTCGACGAGACCGACGGCATCAACTTCGAGGCCGTGGCCGACACCAAGCCCGACGTCATCCTCGCCAGCTACTCCGGCCTGACGCAGGAGGACTACGACACGCTGTCGAAGATCGCTCCCGTCGTCGCCTTCCCCGAGGTCGCGTGGGGGACGTCGTGGGAGGACATGGTCCGCATGAACGCGTCGGCGCTGGGCCTGTCGGCCGAGGGCGACCAGCTCATCGCCGACCAGGAGGCGAAGGTCCAGGCGGCGCTGGCGAACCACCCTGCGCTGCAGGGCAAGAAGGTGCTGTTCTCCTACATCGACCCGACCGACTTCAGCCAGGTCGGCTTCTACACCAGCCACGACACGCGTCCGGGGTTCCTCGCCGAGCTCGGGCTGCCGATGCCGTCGGTCGTCGAGGAGGCCTCAGCCAACACGACGGAGTTCTACACCTCGGTCAGCGCGGAGGAGGCCGAGAAGTTCGACGATGTCGACCTCTTCGTGACCTACGGCGATGCCGGAAGCGACTTCGTCGCCCAGCTCCAGGCCGACCCGCTGCTGTCGAAGATCCCGGCCATCGCCAAGGGCAATGTCGCGGTCCTGGAGAACTCCACACCGCTCGCGGCGTCGGCGAACCCCTCGCCCCTGTCCATCGGGTGGGGGATCGACGACTACTTCGAGCTTCTGGCCGGCGCGCTCAACACCTCCGGGTGACCGTCGACGCCGTCGTCACGACGAGGCCGGACGCCGCGCTCCTGCGGCGTCCGGCCCGCGTGCGCCTGCTGTGGCTCGGTGCCGGGGTCGTCGTGGTCCTGCTTCTTGTCATCGCCTCGTTCGCGTTCGGCACGCGGGTCGTCTCCCTCGACGACGTCTGGGCGGGCCTCGGCGGGAGCGACGGCACCGTGTCGGCTGCAGCGGTGACGGCGCGCGTGCCCCGCACCGCCCTGGCGCTGCTCGTCGGCGCCATGCTCGCCATGTCCGGTGCGTCGATGCAGGCGGTCACGCGCAACCCGCTCGCCGACCCCGGGATCCTCGGCGTCTCGTTCGGCGCTGCGCTCGCCGTGGTGGTGGGAATCGCCGTATTCGGAATGACCAGCGCCGCGGCGTACATCGCCGTGGCGATCGCCGGCGCTGCGGTCTCCGCTGTCTTCGTCTATGTCGTCGGCTCGCTCGGGTACGGCGGGACGACGCCCCTCAAGCTCGCGCTGGCGGGGGCGGCTACTGCCGCAGCGCTGTCGTCGCTGATCGCGGCGATCCTGCTCCCGCGCGTCGACATCATGACGACGTTCCGTCACTGGCAGGTGGGCGGCGTCGGCGGCGCATCGTGGGACCGCGTCGGGCTGACCCTCCCGTTCCTCGTCGCCGGCGCGGTCATGTGCCTCGCCCTCGCCCGTGGCTTCAACACCCTCGCGCTCGGTGACGACGTGGCCGCGGGGCTCGGCGAGCACGTCGCGCGCACCCGTCTCCTGGGATGGGGCGGGGCCGTGATCCTGTGCGGTGCCGCGACCGCCGTTGCCGGGCCCATCGCCTTCGTCGGCCTGATCGTCCCGCACGTGTGCCGGCTGCTGCTCGGCCCGGACTACCGCTGGGTTCTTCCCGCGTGCGCCGTCGTCGGCGCCGGGCTGCTCGTCGGCGCGGACGTGGTCGGCCGGGTGGTCGCCAGGCCGGAGGAGATCGAGGTGGGCATCGTGACGGCCGTCATCGGGGCGCCGTTCTTCGTCTGGATCGTCCGCCGCCAGAAGGTGCGTGAGCTGTGACGGTGCTCGGCGAGCGCGCGACCGCCACCGCCCACTCCGTCATGGCCGGTCGTCGACGACGGCTGCGCCGGCGTGCCCTCGTCGTCGGTGCGCTCGCGTCCGCCGTCGCCGTCACGTACCTCGTGTCGCTCATGGTGGGCAACACGTTCTACGGGCTGGACCAGGTGTGGCAGGTGGTCCGCGGCGACGATGTGCCGGGCGCGTCGTTCGCGGTCGGCGAGCTCCGCCTTCCGCGGGCCTCGCTCGCGGTGCTTGCCGGTGCCGCGTTCGGGCTGGCCGGCGTGACGTTCCAGACGATGCTGCGCAACCCGCTCGCCTCGCCCGACATCATCGGGATCAGCTCCGGCGCCACGACCGCCGCTGTGTGCGGCATCGTCGTGCTGGGGCTGGACGAGACGCCGGTGTCGTTCCTGTCCCTTGCCGCCGCGTTGGCCACCGCGGGCGCGATCTACCTGCTGTCGAACAAGAACGGCTTCGCCGGAACCCGGCTGATCCTCATCGGGATCGGCGTGGCGGCGTTCCTCGATGCGATGACGGCGTACGTCCTGTCGCGGGCATCGGAATGGGACCTGCAGGCCGCGATGCAGTGGATCACCGGGAGCCTGAACGGTGCGACCTGGACTCGAGTCCTCCCGCTGGCGGTCGCCTGTGCGGTTCTCGTCCCGGTCCTTCTGCTTGCCGGACGCGACCTGGGTGCCCTCCGCCTCGGCGATGACGCGGCTGCCGCACTCGGGGTCCGCGTGCGTACCTCGCGGATCGTCCTGATTCTGGCCGCAGTCGCCCTCCTCGCGTTCGCGACCGCGGCCTGCGGTCCGATCGCGTTCGTCGCATTCATGGCCGGCCCCATCGCTGCGCGCATCGTGGGGTCGGGCGGTTCGATGCTGCTGCCGGCGGCGCTCGTCGGCGCCCTGCTGGTCCTGCTCGCTGACCTCGTCGGCCAGTACGCGTTCGACAACCGCTACCCCGTCGGGGTTGTCACCGGCGTGCTCGGCGCGCCGTTCCTTCTCTACCTGCTGTCCCGTTCGAACCGCTCCGGGGGATCGCT
>JAFIHP010000117.1 GCA_017849335.1 Actinomycetales bacterium
AGGGACGCGTTCGTGAAGAAGCTGGGCGAGGTCGCCGCCGCCGACCCCGCGGTGATGCTGCTCGTCGGCGACCTCGGCTTCGGCGTCGTCGCCGACTTCGGCGTGACCTACCCGCGCCAGTTCCTCAACTGCGGGGTCGCCGAGCAGTCGATGGTCGGCGTCGCCGCCGGACTCGCCGCGGCCGGCCGCCGGCCGTTCGTCTACTCGATCGCCAACTTCCCGACGCTTCGGCCGTTGGAGCAGATCCGCAACGACGTCTGCTACCACGGCCTCGGCGTCACGCTCGTCTCTGTCGGCGCCGGCCTCGCCTACGGCTCCCTCGGCTACACGCACCATGCCGTCGAGGACATCGCGATCATGCGGGCGCTGCCCGGGATGCGGGTCTACTCTCCGGCTGACGCCTTCGAGTGCCGTGCGGCCGTCACCGAGATTCTGGCGGACCCGTCACCCGCCTACTTGAGACTGGGCAAGAACAAGGAGCCGCTCATGCACGGCGCCGAGCCGGACCTGTCGCTGGGCGCCCCCGTGCTGGTCCGTGATGGCTCGGACGTCACGGTCCTCGTCGCTGGGCCGATCGTCACCCAGGCGCTCGACGTCGCGACCTCGCTTGCGGACGACGGCGTCAGCGTCCGCGTCCTCACCTGCCCCGTCATCAAGCCGCTGAACGCCGACGCCATCCGGGAGGCCGCCGACGGGACCGCCGGGATCGTGACGCTGGAGGAGCACACCATCCTCGGAGGCTTCGGCAGCGCCGTGCTCGAGGCGTTCGCCGTCCGCGGCTGGCGGACGCCCATCCTGCCGCTCGGGCTGGCCGACGCGGCGACCTCGATCATCGGCGGCCAGGAGTGGATCCGTGAGCGGGCGGGGCTGTCCACTCCCTACGTCCGCGCCCAGGTCGCGGCGATGGCGGGCGCATGACCGTCCCCGTGTACGAGACGCTGCGGTACGAGGTCGCGGACGGCATCCTGACGCTCTGGCTCGACCGGCCCGACAACCTGAACGCGTTCACCGTCACGATGGCGAACGAGCTCGTCGACGCGTACGACCGGGCCAGCACGGACGACGCCGTCGGCGCGATCGTCGTCACCGGCAGCGGTCGCGCGTTCTGCGCCGGGATGGACCTGTCCAGTGACGGCAACGTGTTCGGCCTGGACGGGTCGCTGCGACCCACGCTCGACGACATGGTCGAGCGCTACGACGACCCCGAGATCGTCGCCGGCGTCCGGGACACCGGTGGGCGCGTCTCGCTCGCGGTCTACCGGTGCACGAAGCCCGTCATCGCGGCGATCAACGGCGCGGCCGTCGGCATCGGCGCGACGATGACCTTGCCGATGGACGTCCGGATCGCCTCGCAGAAGGCGCGCATCGGGTTCGTGTTCGGGCGCCTGGGGATCGTGCCGGAGGCGTGCTCGACCTGGTTCCTGCCCCGCGTCGTCGGCATGTCCCGGGCACTGGAGCTCGTGTACCGCGCCGACATCCTCACAGCGGAGCAGGCACACGAGGTGGGGCTCGTCCGAGACGCCGACCCCGATGACGACCGGCTGCCCGCGGCGTACACGCTCGCCCGGTCCTTCGTCGACGGCCACTCCCCCGTGGCCACCGCGATGATGCGGCAGATGATGTACCGCAACAGCGCCGCACCGGACCCCGAGCAGGCCCATCGCATCGAGTCGCTCGCGATGTTCTACGCGAGCATCGGCGAGGGCATTGAGGGCGTCGCGGCGTTCCGGGAGAAGCGGCCGGCAGACTTCACCGGCCGCGTCCCGGACGACCTTCCCCCGTTCTACCCCTGGTAGGTCGGCCCGTGCGGGCTACGCCGCCGGGGTGGTGAAGACGATGGCCTCGCCCTGACCGCCGCCGCCGCACAGGGCCACCGCGCCGACGCCACCGCCACGCGAGCGCAGCTCGTACGCCGCGGACAGCAGGATCCGGGCTCCGCTCATGCCGACCGGGTGCCCCAGCGCGATGGCCCCGCCGTTGACGTTGACGATCTCGGGGTCGAGACCGAGGTCGCGTGCCGACGCCAGGCCGACGCTCGCGAACGCCTCGTTGATCTCGACGATGTCGAGGTCCGCGACGGTCAGCTCGCCGTCGCGGCGAAGGGCGTCGTTGATCGCCGCAGCGGGCTGCAGCAGCAGTGACGGGTCGGGGCCGGCGACCTCGCCGTGGGCGCGGATCTCGGCGATCCAAGACAGTCCGTGGGCCTGCGCCCACTCCTTGCTCGTCACAACGAGGGCGGCCGCGCCGTCCGAGAGCTGCGACGCGTTGCCCGCGGTGATAGCCCCGTCCGGGTCGAAGGCCGGCCGCAGGCCGCCGAGCGACTCCGCCGTGGTCTGCGCCCGGATGCCCTCGTCCTGCGTGACGGTGACCGATCCCTTGCGGCCCTTCACCTCGACGGGGACGATCTCCTCGCCCAGCCGCCCGGACTCCGTGGACGCGGCGGCGCGCTGGTGCGACCGCGCGGCGAACGCGTCCTGGTCCTCGCGGGCGATCCCGTACGGCTTGCCGTACTTCTCGGTCGCGGCTCCCATGGAGATCGCGTCGAACGCGCAGACGAGCGCGTCCTGGTCGAGGACGTCCGCCGCGACGGTGTTCCCGTACTTGTAGCCCTGCCGTGCGCCCATCAGCAGATGCGGAGCCCCGGTCATCGACTCCATGCCACCGGCGACGACGACCTCGTGCTGACCGGATCGGATCATCTGATCGGCCATCGCGACCGCCACGAGACCGGACAGGCACAGCTTGTTCACCGTCACCGCCGGAACGCTCATCGGCAGGCCCGCGGCGGCGGCCGCCTGCCGGGCCGGGTTGGGGCCGGCTCCCGCCTGGAGCACCTGTCCCATGACGACCGCGTCGACGTCGTCGACCGACACGCCGGAGCGATCCAGCGCTCCGCGGATCGCGACGGCGCCGAGGTCGACTGCGGAGAGGGAGGTGAACGCGCCCAGCAGCTTGCCGATCGGGGTGCGAGCCCCGTCGATGACGACCGACACCGTCACAGTGACTCCTTCAAGGTGCACCCGCAAGCTGGTGGTGTGCCGGCGAGTACGGTTGCTTGGACGTCCGATGATATGCCGAGCATCCGAAGGGCGGGGGGCCGCCTGACAGATTCACCGGAACCGGCATCCCGCCGGGTCGGGAACGAATGTGGCTTTCTGATCCAGTGCGCAGCAAATCGATGCCAGGTGGACGACCTCCGGCAACTATCGACGGAGTGGATGCAGGGCCGCCGTGAGCCGGGATCGACGCGTCAGATCAGAGTCGTCACCTCACCGCCCTCTCCGTCTGCCATACCTCCTCGGCCGGCTCATCATCGGATCTTCCTCACGCGACCGGTGAAGACCGTCGCGTCTCCTTCGTCGCTCAAAGTGGCCGACGAAGGCGCGGTGACGCCAGTACTCGCACGGTACTCCTGGACCGACGTTCCCCAGGCGCTACGGTCACCGCATGTCCGACCCGCCCCTCTACGAGCGTGTGCGCCAGGCAATCGACGCGTCGATCGCCGACGGGAGGTACGCGGCCGGGGACAAGCTCCCGAGCGAGGCTCGGCTGGCCGGCGAGTTCGGCGTGAACCGCCTGACCGTCCGGCGGGCCATCGAGGAACTGGCGCGCGCCGGCGCCGTCGAACCTCGGCAAGGCTCCGGCACCTTTGTGAGCGTCCCGATCAAGCGGCTGCCGGTGTCGCAGTCTCTGTCGAAAGACTCCCCCGACGCCGCCATCGCCAGCCAGATCGCCGAGCACGGCTATTCGCACGAGGATGTCCTCCTATCCGCCGTCGCGATCTCGTCGCCCCGGCTGAATGCTTCCCTCGAGTTGCCGCCAGGCCCGCTGTGGCGTATCGACAACGCGATTCAGGTGAACGGCTCCGCCTGGCTGTGGTCGAGCTCGTGGTTCCACCGTGAGGTCATCGACGACCCCGCGGACCACTGGGACTCGTTCACCGGGCTGCACGGCCAACTCGAGAGGGCCTTCGGGAAGCTCACGCCGATATGGCGGGCGATCTCGGCCGATGCTGCCACGACCGCGGACGTCGAGATCCTCGGAGTCCGACCAGGGTCGCCGATTCTCGTCCGCGACGTGCTGATTGGGGGCGCAGCGGATGAGCCGGTACTCCGCGTCAGCAGCCGGGCCCGCATGGATCGGTTGAGCTACGTCCTGCGATATGGGCACGACCACTAGCCCGGCATCGCACTTGGGCGCGGGCCGTCCGTCCGTGGGGGATCGAGCGTGCTCCGGATCGGTTGCGTCGGGGCCCAGCCGACGGGAGGATACCCAGGTTACTCAAGCCAGAGTCAAGAAACCCGAGACGAAGCCCACGGCGGTGCCGGGGCACGACTAGCAGCGGAGTGGAGATGGACTTCCAGCCGAGCGCGCGAGCGGCAGAGCTGTCGGCGGCGATGTACGACTTCCTCAACGACGAGGTCCTGCCCGCGGAGGCCGTGTACGACGCGTACCGCGCGGAGGTCGGCCCCGACGACCACACGCTGCCCCCGGTCGTCGAGGAGCTGAAGGCCAAGGCGCGCGCAAAGGGCCTGTGGAACCTGTTCCTGCCCGACATCAGCGGCCTAACCAACGTCGAGTACGCCCAGCTGGCGGAGATCTCCGGGTGGAGCGTCGACATCTTCCCCGAAGCCATCAACTGCCAGGCGCCAGACACCGGCAACATAGAGACCCTCCACCTCTTCGCCACCACCGAGCAGAAGAAGCAGTGGCTCGACCCGCTGCTCGACGGCACGATCCGGTCCGGCTTCGCCATGACTGAGCCCTACGTCGCCAGCAGCGACGCGACGAACATCGAGTGCTCGATCGTGCGCGACGGTGACGAGTACGTCATCAACGGGACCAAGTGGTGGACGTCCGGGGCGAACGACCCGCGCTGCACGATCCTCATCGTCATGGGCAAGACCGATCCCGACGGCGCGGCGCACCGCCAGCAGTCGATGGTGCTGGTGCCGGTCGATACGCCCGGGGTCCGCATCGTCCGCTCCCTGCCCGTGTTCGGCCGCCAGGACCAGCACGGCCACGCCTGGGTGGAGCTCGACGACGTGCGCGTCCCCGTCGCCAACCTGCTCGCCGAGGAGGGCGACGGCTTCCGTATCGCGCAGGCACGGCTGGGCCCCGGTCGGATCCACCACTGCATGCGCTCCATCGGCACGGCCGAGCGCGCGCTGCAGATGATGGTCGAGCGGGCGAGAGGCCGGGTCGCGTTCGGCGGCCCGCTGTCCGACCAGGGGTCGGTCCAGGAGTGGATCGCGGAGTCCCGGATCGAGATCGAGCAGGCCCGCATGCTTACGCTCAAGGCGGCCTGGATGATCGACCAGGGCGACGCCAAGAGCGCGCGCACGGAGATCGGGGCGATCAAGGTCGTCGCGCCCCGGGTCGCGTGCAACGTGATCGACCGCGCGATCCAGGTCCACGGCGGCCTCGGCGTCAGCGACGACGTCCCGCTGGCCAAGATGTACGGCTGGCAGCGTGCGCTGCGGATCTTCGACGGCCCCGACCAGGTGCACCTGCGGTCGATCGCCCGCTGGGAGCTCAAGCGGGATCGGCTCGTCCGCCTTCCGTCATGATCGGGACGAGGATGTCCGCCAAGGCAGCCTCGACCTTGGCGACCGGGAGCCGGCTCAGCGAGCCGTCCATCCGCGCAGTCTGGGAGATGACCAGAAGCGCGCCGAGGAAGCGGAACCCGAGCAGCCGCACGGCGTACTGCTCGCGCGCACGCCGGGAGGTCCGCGGCGGCCGCTCGTCCTCCGGAAGGTAGTCCAACGCCCGCTGGGCGTGGCGGGCCTGCCAGTCGTTGTAGACGCGACGCGACGTGGGCGTGGCCCCGTTGAGGTGCAGCGTGAGGAAGCGCGCCTCGACGGGATGGGTGCGCCACCACCCCCAGCCGGCGTAGATCACCTCGCGCAAGACGTTCTCGTCGAGGTCCTCGGCAGTCGCGCGGACGCTGTCGACCATCGCGCTGAAGCCGAGGAGACAGGTCTCGAACGCCTGGTCGAACAGCTCCTCCTTGCCCCCGAAGTGGTAGTAGACCGCCGTGGGGGCGACCCCGCACTCCGCCGCGATGTCCTCGACCGTCGCCTCAGCGTAGGGCAGCCGAGAGAACACGTTGGTGGCGGCCCGCACGATCTCACTGCGCCGGGAGGGACGGTGCGCCGGCCGGCCCCGTTCCGACGACCGGGCCCTCTTGGTCACCCGATCTCCCTCGACTGGGCGGGCGCCGTCACGGTCGCCACCGTACCGGCCCACCGCAATTAGGATGCCTCGCATCATGGCGAAGTCGCGCTCCAGCCGCCCGGCCAACCGGCCCTCACGTCGGCAGGAGATCCTGGAGTCGGCGATCGAGCTGCTCGCCGCCGAA
>JAFIHP010000118.1 GCA_017849335.1 Actinomycetales bacterium
GCCCAGTCGGTGATGCCCGACCATTGCGGGTCGGCGAAGAAGGACTCCCCCGGGACATAGAGGGTGTTGGCGTAGTTGAGCGAGCCACCGCCGACGCCTGCACCCGCGAGGATCATCACGTCCTTCAAAACGTGGATGCGCTGGATGCCGAGCAGTCCCAGGCTCGGCGCCCACAGGAAGTCACGCAGTCGCCACGAGGTCCGCGGGAGCTCGTGGTCGGCGAACCGGCGCCCGGCCTCGAGCACGCCGACGCGGTAGCCCTTCTCCGACAGCCGCAGGGCACTCACCGCGCCGCCGAAGCCGGAGCCGACGACGAGGACGTCGAAGTCCGCGTGCCGCGCCGGCACTACTTCAGGCCCAGCTTCTTCATCGCCGCGAGCGACATCGTGAGCATCCCGAGCCACCGCTCGTCCGAGAGTCCCGGTGGCGTGCCCAGCCCGAGGACACGCTGCGTGGCGATGGTCTGCGCCTCGGTGTACTTCAGCAGGCCTTCGTCACCGTGCCGGCGGCCGAGCCCGGAGTCGCCCATCCCGCCCATCGGGGCTCGTGTGCTTCCCCACGCCGCGCCGTAGGCCTCGTTCACGTTGACCGTGCCGGCGCGAAGCCGGCGCGCCACGGCCTGTCCGGCGGCGAGGTCGCGGGTGACGACCGAGGCGTTGAGCCCGTACACGGTGTCGTTGGCGCGCCGGATGGCCTCCTCGTCGGAGTGCACGCGGTACAGCGCGACCACCGGGCCGAAGGTCTCGTTGCGGCACGACGACATCTCCTCGGTCACGCCGTCGAGGACCGTCGGCTCGAAGAACGCCGGCCCGAGGTCCGGTCGCGAACGGCCGCCGGCCAGCACGCGTGCCCCTGCGGCCACGGCGTCGTCCACGTGCGCCTGGACCCGGGCCCGCTGCTCCGGCGAGATGAGGCTGCCGATGGTGCCGCCCCAGCCGATTCCGGTCGCGAACTCCAGCGCGGCCACGCGATCGCACAGCGCCGCGACGAACGTGTCGTAGACCGCGTCGTGGACGTAGATCCGCTCCATCGAGATGCACAGCTGCCCGGCGTTCGTGAAGCTCCCGCGCACGGCGATCTCGGCGGCCTTGCGAACGTCGGCATCGGCGCGGACGATCATCGCGTTCTTCCCGCCGAGCTCCAGCGAGCAGCCGACCAGCCGCTCCCCGCACCGGGCGGCGACCTGTCGACCGACGGGCGTCGACCCGGTGAACATGACGTAGTCGACGCGGTCCACGACGAGCGGCCCGACGACGGCGCCGTCACCCGGCACGAGCCGGACGACGTCACGGGGCACGCCTGCCTCGTGCATCAGCCCGACCTGCCACAGCGCCGTGAGCGTCGTGCGATGGTCCGGCTTGACGAGGACCGCGTTGCCGGCGACGAGTGCCGGCAGCACGTCGCCGCTGACGAGAGCCAGCGGGTAGTTCCACGGCGACAGCACCCCGACGACCCCGCGCGGCACATGGAGCTCCACGACGCCGGTCGCGAGAGGCAGCACGCCCCGGTGCCGACGCGGACGCAGCAGCCGTTGCGCGTCGCGCGCGTAGTGCCGCGACACCAGCAGGAGGTCGAGCATCTCCTCCGCTGCGTCGCGCCGCGACTTGCCGACCTCGGCCTGCACGATGTCCAGGCCCTCGTCACGTCGGGCCAGGACGAGGTCGTGGAAGCGCAGCAGCACGCGCGCCCGCTCCGCCACGGGGAGCTGGGCCCAGCTCTCCTGCCCGGCTCGCAGCGCCGACACCGCGTCGTCGACGTCTGCCGCCGACGCCTGCGGCAACGACCCCATGGGGGTGCCCGTGAACGGCGACACGATCTCCGACTGACCTGCCGGCGACGCGACGTCGAGCGTTGACAGCAGCCAGTGGACGACCGACGCGTCGAGGGTGCGCGGCACGGGCGCGGCGCCGAGCGCCGTCGTCATGCCGTGACCACCATCTCCACCCGCTGGAACTCCTTCGGGTCGCTGTACCCGGTCGTGGCCATCGCCTTGCGCAGCGCGCCCACGATGTTCATCGTGCCGTCGGCGCTGCGCGACGGGCCGGCCACGACCTCGGCGAGGGTGCCGACGGGCGCCATGACGTGGCGCTCGCCGCGCGGCAGGTGCGGGTGCCACGCCTCCGCCCCCCAGTGCGCGCCACGGCCGGGAGCGTCGGTGGCCCGCGCGAACACCGAGCCGACCATCGCCGCGTCGGCGCCGCACGCGAACGCCTTCACGATGTCGCCGCTGCGGCCCATAGACCCGTCGGCGATGACGTGCACGTAGCGGCCACCCGACTCGTCGAGGTAGTCGCGACGGGCGGCGGCGACATCGGCCACCGCCGTGGCCATCGGGACGCGGATGCCGATGACGTCGGACGTCGTGTGCGACGCCCCGCCGCCGAACCCGACGAGGACGCCGGCCGCTCCGGTGCGCATCAGGTGCAGCGCCGCCTGGTGCGTCGAGCACCCGCCGACGATGACCGGCACGTCGAGCTCGTGGATGAACTGCTTGAGGTTCAGCGGCTCCTCGGTCGACGACACGTGCTCGGCCGAGACGGTCGTGCCGCGGATGACGACGATGTCGGCTCCGGTGCTGGACGCGAGAGGGGCCAGGCGCGCGGCACCCTGGGGTGACGTCGCCACCGCGACCGTGACGCCCGCGGCCTTGAGCTCGGCGATGCGGGCGACGACGAGGTCGGCGTCGACCGGCTTCGCCGAGTAGAGCTCCTGCATCCGCGGCGTGACGGCCGCGGGATCGAGCCGGGAGATCTCCTGCAGCAGCGGCTCGGGATCCTCGTAGCGTCCCCACAGGCCCTCGAGGTTCAGCACGGCGAGCACGCCCAGACCCGCGAGCGTCACCGCCGTGCGCGGCGAGACGACCGAGTCCATCGGGGCGGCCAGGATCGGAGTGTCGAACCGGTAGGCGTCGATCGTCCAGGTCGTCGAGACGGCCTGGGGGTCGCGCGTGCGCCGGCTGGGCACGATCGCGACCTCGTCGAAGGAGTAGCCGCGGCGGGCGCGCTTGGCCCCGCCGATCGCGATGTCGGTCACGTGGTCTGCCTACCGTCCTGCGTAGTTCGGCGCTTCGATCGTCATCTGGACGTCGTGCGGGTGGCTCTCGCGCAGGCCCGCCGAGGTGATGCGGACGAACGAGCCCTTGGCGTGCAGCTCCGCCATCGTCTGCGCGCCGGAGTAGCCCATCGCGGCGCGCAGCCCGCCGACGAGCTGGTGCGCAACCGCGGCAAGGGGGCCGCGGTAGGCGACCATGCCCTCGATGCCCTCGGGAACGAGCTTGTCGTCGGACAGGACGTCGTCCTGGAAGTAGCGGTCCTTGCTGTACGACCGGGCCTCGCCGC
>JAFIHP010000119.1 GCA_017849335.1 Actinomycetales bacterium
CGCGATCGACGCGGCGACGTTGCCTAGGGCAGGGTGTGGAGACCTGTGGCCCTCGCGCAGCACCGGGCGTCCGCGGCCGACGGGGAGCCGCCGACGCCCGCGGACCTCGACCGGGCGGTCGCGCTCGTCGCCCAGGACGCCGACCTGGTCCGTGGGGGGTTCGGCGGCGCTCCGAAGTTCCCCCCGTCGATGCTGCTGGAGTTCCTCCTGCGGCACGCGGCCCTCACCGGGGACGACGCCGCGTTGCGCCTGGCGGAGCCGACGCTCGTGGCGATGGCGCGGGGAGGGATGTACGACCAGTTGGCCGGCGGGTTCGCGCGGTACAGCGTGGACGCGGACTGGGTCGTGCCGCACTTCGAGAAGATGCTCTACGACAACGCCCTGCTGCTGCGCGTCTACGCCCATTGGTGGCGGGCGACCGGCAACCCGCTCGCCGAGCGCGTCGTGCGGGGGACCGCGGGCTTCCTCCTGCGCGAGCTACGCACGCCCGAGGGCGGGTTCGCCGCGGCTCTCGACGCGGACAGCGAGGGCCGCGAAGGTGCCTTCTACGCGTGGTCGCCGGCCGACCTCGTCGCCGCGCTCGGCCCGGACGACGGCCGGTGGGCCGCCGACCTGCTGGCCGTGTCCGAGGTGGGCACGTTCGAGCACGGGACATCGACCCTGCAGCTTCGACACGACCCCGACGACGCCGGCCGCTGGGAGTCCGTGCGCAGCCGGCTGCTCGCCGCCCGCGCCGCCCGGCCCCGACCCGCGCGCGACGACAAGGTCGTCGCGGCCTGGAACGGGCTGGCGATCGCGGCGCTCGCGGAGGCCGGCGCCCTGCTCGAGGAGCCCGAATGGGTCGAGGCAGCGGCCGGCGCGGCGGACCTGATCCTCGCGGTGCACCTCGGGGCCGACGGCACCGATCAGCTCGCGCGCACCTCGCGCGACGGGCGCCCCGGGTCCTCGCCCGGGGTCCTCGCCGACTACGGGGACGTCGCCGAGGGGCTGCAGGCGCTCTACCAGGCGACCGGCGACGACGAATGGCTGGCGTTCGCCGGCATCGTCCTGGACGTCGCGATCGGCCACTTCGCCGACGGCGACGGCGGGTTCTTCGACACGGCTGACGACGCGCCGGCGCTGATCCACCGGCCGGGCGACGTCACCGACGACGCCGAGCCCTCCGGCTGGGCGGCCGTCGCGGCCGCGTGCGTGACGCAGGCCGCGTTGACCGGTGTCGACGAGTACCGCGCGATCTCCGAGCGCGCCCTGGCCGCCGTCACGCCGCTGGCCGGTCGCGCGCCGCGCGCGGTCGGGTGGGGGCTCGCGGCCGCCACCGCACTCGTCGCCGGGCCGGTCGAGATCGCGCTGGTCCTGCCCGCCGGGGGTTCCGAAGCCGACGTCGCGGCGTGGGTCCGGGCTGCCCGCCGGGCCACGTCGCCCGGCGCCGTCCTCGCGATCGGGACGGACGGTGAGGTCGAGGCAGAGCGGGTGCCGCTCCTGCAGGACCGGACCGCGCGCGACGGTCGGCCGACGGCGTACGTCTGCCGGGGGCACGTGTGCGACGCACCGACGACCGACCTCGAGGCCTTCATCGCGCGCATCGGGGGCCGCATGCCGGGCGCCGGGGAGTAGCCTGCCGCCGTTGGAGTCAGCGCGGCGTCGGGAGTGCACGTGGGCCTGAGCGACCTTGTGTACGGCATCTACGAGCGTCGCCTGGCCGCCCAGATCCCCGCGGACCGCGTCCCGCGCCACGTCGGCGTCATCGTCGACGGCAACCGACGCTGGGCAAGTGAGCAGGGAGCCTCCTCGTCCGCCGGGCATCGCGCCGGAGCGGCGAAGATCGTCGAGTTCCTCGGCTGGTGCGACGAGGCGGGCGTCGAGGTCGTCACCTTGTGGCTGCTGTCGACCGACAACCTGAACCGGCCGCCGGCCGAGCTGGACGCCCTGCTCGGGATCATCGAGAACACCGTGTCGGGGCTGGTCGAGCAGGGTCGCTGGCGGCTGCACCCGGTGGGCGCACTCGACCTGCTGCCAGCGCCGACGGCCCGCATGCTCAAGGAGGCCGAGGAAGCGACCGCGACCATCGAGGGCTCGCTGGTCAACGTCGCGGGCGGCTACGGCGGCCGGCGCGAGGTCGTCGACGCGGTGCGGTCGCTTCTGGCCGAGGCGGCGGCGAGCGGGAAGTCCCTCGACGAGCTCGCATGCGACCTCGAGCCCGAGCACATCGCCGAGCACCTGTACACGGAGGGCCAGCCCGACCCGGACCTGGTGATCCGCACCTCGGGCGAGCAGCGGCTCTCCGGCTTCCTGCTGTGGCAGAGCGCACACTCGGAGTTCTACTTCTGCGAGGCGTACTGGCCGGACTTCCGGCACGTCGACTTCCTGCGCGCGCTGCGCTCGTACGCCGAGCGGGAGCGACGCTTCGGCGCCTGAGCCGAACGACGGCGGTACGGGCTCACGGCGCGATGCTGCCCTGGTCGCCGCCGTTCACCTGATTGTCACGTTGCCGCCGCGGATGGTTCGGCGCGTCGGCACTGCTGCGGCGCCCCGGCGGCATAGCGTCTCGGCATCGGGCGCAGCATCCGCTCGCTCGCAACCGCACCGGGTCACCGGGCAGGTGGCCCGCCACTGGAGGCCCACGTGCCCGTAGCGCGCACCCAGCTCGACGTCCGCCGCACCTACGTCCTCGACACCTCTGTCCTGCTGTCCGACCCGCGCGCGATCATGCGGTTCGACGAGCACGACGTCGTGATCCCGGTGGTCGTGGTGACCGAGCTGGAGGCCAAGCGCAGCCATCCGGAGCTGGGCTACTTCGCCCGGCAGGCGCTGCGGCTGCTCGACGACCTGCGCATCGAGCACGGTCGGCTGGACGAACCCATGCCGCTGCCGGACTCGGCCGGGACGGTCCGCGTCGAGCTGAACCACACGGACGTCGCGGTGCTGCCCAGCGGACTTCGCCTGGGAGACAACGACTCTCGGATCCTCGCCGTGGCACGCAACCTGCAGGCCGAGGGGCGGCACGTCGTCCTGGTCAGCAAGGACCTGCCGATGCGCGTGAAGGCCGCCTCGGTGGGCCTGCCCGCCGAGGAGTACCGCGCCGAGTTCGTCATCGCCTCCGGCTACACCGGGCTGGCCGAGGTCGACATCGCGGCGAGCGACCTGGACCGTCTCTACGAGGAGCAGGTCATCGACCACGAGGCGGCGATGGATCTGCCGTGCCACACCGGCCTGGTTCTGCTGTCGGAGCGTGGGAGCGGACTGGGCCGGGTGACAGCCGACAAGCGGGTGCGCCTGGTGCGGGGTGATCGCGAAGCCTTCGGGATCCACGGCCGTAGCGCCGAGCAGCGCATCGCGCTGGACCTGCTGCTGGACCCCGAGATCGGCATCGTCAGCCTCGGTGGACGCGCGGGCACCGGCAAGAGCGCGCTCGCGCTGTGCGCGGGTCTCGAGGCCGTCTTGGAACGGCGTCAGCACCGCAAGGTCGTCGTGTTCCGGCCGCTGTTCGCCGTCGGCGGCCAGGAGCTCGGCTACCTGCCCGGCACGGAGGCGGAGAAGATGTCGCCCTGGGGCCAGGCGGTCTTCGACACGCTGGGAGCGGTCACGACCCAGGAGGTCGTGGAGGAGATCGTCGACCGGGGGATGCTCGAGGTCCTGCCGCTGACGCACATCCGTGGCCGCTCGCTGCACGACGCGTTCGTGATCGTCGACGAGGCGCAGTCGTTGGAGCGCAACGTCCTTCTCACGGTTCTGTCGCGGATCGGCCGTGACAGCCGGGTCGTGCTCACGCACGACGTCGCCCAGCGCGACAACCTGCGGGTGGGCCGCCACGACGGCGTCGTCGCCGTCGTCGAGAAGCTGAAGGGGCACCCGCTGTTCGCCCACGTCACCCTCACGCGGTCCGAGCGGTCGCCGATCGCGGCTCTGGTGACCGAGATGCTGGAGGACATCCAGCCGTAGCGTCCGATATCCGGTCTCCGAGGCGTGTGATGCCCGTCACACGATTCTCGGCGTGTCCCGCATGAACTGAGGCGGCAGACCAGTCGAATCCGGCATGTCGGACATCGGCTGTGAGCCGTGCCACCCTCGATGGACGTGACAGATCCGGCCGGCTTCGGCACGGTAGGAGCGCGTTCCTCACGGAATGCTCTCGTTCCTGCCCGGACTTCCCCCGGACCCGTTGGAGAACACCGAATGCGCCGACGGATCGGCGCGACGGCCCTGGCCGTCGCGGCGCTGCTGACGCTGACCGGAGTAGCCGGCTCAGCCGCTCACGCGGCGGTATCAGCGGACGACATCTTCTACCCCGTCGACGGCTCTGCCGGAGCC
>JAFIHP010000120.1 GCA_017849335.1 Actinomycetales bacterium
AGCCAAGCTCAACGTGCACGTCAACGTCCTGGTCCCCCTGGAGACACTCGTCGGGAGCGACGCCTGCGGCCGGATCGGCCACACGCCCTGCACCGCGGACGAGATCACCGACCTCATCGCGCAGGCAGCACTCCAGTCCTCGACCATCCGCCGCCTGGTCACCGACTCCGCCGGCTGCATCCTCGACGCCGGGCGGCGTCACTACCTCGCCTCAGACCTCCAGAAGCTCGTGATCCGCCTCCGTGACCAGCACTGCCGGCTCCCCGGCTGCAATCGTCCGGCCGAACGGTGCGAGATCGACCACGCCACCCCCTACGACACCGGCGGGTTGACCGACACCTGCAACCTCGGACCCCTGTGCAAGTTCCATCACGAGATGAAGACCAGTGGCTACTGGCACATCACCGCCTCTGCGCGGGACGGGTCCTGCACGTGGCGCTCACCCCTCGGCCGGATCTACGAGCACACCCCACCCGACCTCGTGCCACCCGGACCACCCGACGACCCGCCACCCTTCTGACGGAGCTCGTCATCGAAGGAGCGACTCCAGGCGGGCGTGCAGCTCGGGGACGATGGCAGCGGACTCGGGCTTCATGACGACGCTCCGGCAGATCCGCGCGCTATCGCGGTCGACCACGACTTCGTGCCCTCGAGCGGTCAGCGCGGCCGGCGTGACCGCGTACTGAGCGACGTGCACCTGCTCCGCGGGCGGGGCGTCGGCGGCGGCGAACGCCAGGTGGGCGGTGCGCGCGTCGATCTCCGACATCGCGCTCCGGCGCGGGAGGTAGGTCACGATGTCGAGCTCGGGGCGCTGGAACGGCACGAGGACGTCGCTGCCGGCGAGCAGTCCGTGCCACGTGCGCGCGCCACGCAGGCCCGCGCGCAGTGCACGACCCAGTCCGTCGCCGGTGAGCGGGACGACCTCGAGCGTGAGCCACAGCGCCGCCGCCGCGGCCCCGGCGCGGCTGCACTCCAGCGAGATCTCCCCCAGGTGCAGGTCGTCCGACGTGAAATACGTGTACGGCGAGTCGTGCAGGTAGTGCCGGGCGACGGCCGGATCGGCGAACAGCACCGCCCCGCATCCGTAGGGCTGCAGTCCGTGCTTGTGCGGATCGATGACGACGCTGTCGGCGCGCGCGACGGCAGCGAACGGCGCCGCCGGCACGCCGTCCTCGCTGTCGTCCGCCACGAGCGCGAAGAACCCGCCGTAGGCGGCGTCGACGTGCACGCGCACGCCGTGCGCGCGGGCCACGTCGACGATCTCGTCGACCGGATCCAGGGCACCGAGGCCGGTCGTGCCGAGGGTCGCGACGACGGTGCCGACCGAGCCGTCGGCGAGGATCGCCGCGAGCGCCTCGACGTCCATCCGACCCGCGGCATCGGTGGGCACGGCGACGCCGGGGACGCCGATCACCTGGCACATGCGGGCGTGCGTGTAGTGCGCGTCGGCGCTGTACGCCACCGCGGTGCCGGGCCGCTCCTCCCGCGCGACCCACAGGGCCTCGAGGTTCGCGATCGTGCCGCTGGACGTCAGGTGACCCAGGAACGGGTCCACGCCCAGCATCGCCGCGAGCCGGGCGACGACCTCGCGCTCGAGCTGCGACGTCGCCGGGCCCCCGTCGAGCGCATGGTTGTTCGGGTTGAGCAGCATCGCTGCCGTGTATCCGAGGACGGCGGCAGGGTGCGGGGGCTTGAGCATCTGGCCGACGTAGCGGGGATGGAAGAACGGGTAGGTGTCGGCGAGCCGGTCGGTCAGGCGCGCCACCGCGCCCTCGACGACGTCGTCGCCGACGGCGAGCGACGGGTCGGGATCGAAGGTCCCGAACCGAGCGTTGCCCAGGCGGATCGCCTCGACGACACGGGGCAGCCATACCGACAGGTCCGTCACGCCCCGATGATCCCAGCGAACCGTGTCCGGCTGCCTGCCTAGGGTTGGCGCGTGCCCGCCGAGTCTCCACCCGTCGTCAGCGAGGACGAGATCGTCCGCGCAGTCGGGCCGGCGGCGTTCGCGCGTGCCCAGGCCTACGCCGCACTCGGACGCGTCCAGGACGTCCACTGGGATCCCGAGCACGCGGAGGTCTTCTCCGTCGTCAGCGGCAGCGCGGCCGAGGCCTACGGCGTGACCGTCCAGCTCGACGTGCGGGGCCCGGAGCCGCGCATCCGGCAGGGCTGGTGCGACTGCCCCGTGGGCAAGGACTGCAAGCACGTCGCGGCGACGCTGCTCGTCGCCGGCGACCGGACCGGCGGTGGGGTCGACGACCCGGCTCCCTCCCCAGCGTCGCCTGAGTCCGCGGGGTCGTCACCGACCAGCGCGTGGCGCAAGGCATTCGCGCCCGTGATGGCAGGCGTCTCGTCGCCGGCGGCCGCGGAGCACACGGCCGTCGGCCTGCTGGTCACGGTGCAGCCTCCCCTGCAGTACCGCTGGTACGGCGAGACCTCCCATCGGCTCGCGGCCCGACCGGTGGTCGTCGGCCGCAAGGGTCGGTGGATCCATACCGGGATCGAGTGGACCTCGCTCGCGTACCAGCGCGCCGCCGACCCCGCTCACCTCGGAGTGCTGCGCTCCCTGCTGGCGCTCTACAACGCCGAGACCTCGACGGGCTACGCCCCGCAGTGGCTGGAGCTCAGCGCGATCTCCAGCCCGCTGCTGTGGGACCTGCTCGAGCGCGCCCGCGCGGTCGGGCTGCCGATCGTGGTCGACGGCGCCGACCAGGTCCCCGTCACGATCCATGACGATCCGGTCCGCATCGAGGTGGACATCAGCCGTCGGCCCGACGGCGACCTCCTCGTCGGCGCACGGCTCAACCCGCTGCCGGACGGCGACGAGCGGACCGGCCTCATCGGCCAGCCGCCGCACGGCGTGTTCCGCTGGCGGTCCGGGCCCGGCGACCGCCCGATCTCGATCACGCTGGCGCCCACGCGGGCCGAGGACCTCCCGGCCTCCGCCCAGCTCGTCGGCACGGCCGGCGTCGTCGTCCCGGCCGCGGAGGCATCGGAGTTCGCGACCCGCGTCCTGCCGCCGCTGCTGGTCGCCGAGCAGGTCGTCAGCAGCGACGGGTCGTTCGACGTGCCGGAGCTGCCGCGACCGGTCCTCGTGGTCACCGTCGAGCACTCACCGGGTCCGACGTTGGACGTCGACCTCGGATGGGGCTACCGGGTCGGTGGGGACTCCCCGGACGGTCCGGTGCGACGGCTCTGGTCGACGGGCACTGGTGAGTTCCGCGACCGCTCCGCCGAGGACCGCGTGCTCGCCGGGCTGAGCTGGGTACTCGACGCGTCCCCCCTCCTGGCCGAGCCGCACGCGACCGGTCCCCGGCTGGCCGCATCCACGGTCCTCTCCGGCGACGCCGTCATCTCGTTCGTACGCGACGTCCTTCCCCGACTGCGCGCCGAGGGCGACGTCCAGGTGGTCGACGTGACGCCGGCCGGGGCGGTCCCCGCCTACGTCGAGGCCGTCGGGGAACCCGAGATCCACATCCGGACGGAGCCGAGGCCGGACTCGACCGACTGGTTCGACCTCGACGTCGAGGTCTCCATCGACGGCCAGGAGATCGTGTTCGGCGAGCTGTTCCGGGCGATCGCGGCCGACCAGGAGTACCTCGTCCTGCCCAGTGGCACGTACTTCTCACTCGACCGCTCTGCGCTGCGCGCCCTGCGCTCCCTCATCGAGGAGTCACGGTCGCTGGGCGATCGCGGACGGGACAGCCTGCGCGTCAGCCGCTACCACGTCGACCTGTGGCGCGAGCTGGTCGAGCTGGGGGTCGTCGACTCCCAGGCACAGCACTGGCGGGAGGCCGTCGACGCGCTCGCGGGCGAGCCCGTCCTGCTCCCGACGCCCGACTCGATCCACGCGACACTGCGCGACTACCAGCAGAAGGGCTTCTCCTGGCTGGTGTTCCTGCGGGAGCGCGGCCTCGGCGGGATCCTCGCGGACGACATGGGGCTGGGCAAGACACTGCAGGCGCTCTCGCTCGCGTGCTCGCTGGCCGAGGCGGGGCGGTTGGAG
>JAFIHP010000015.1 GCA_017849335.1 Actinomycetales bacterium
ACGTCGTCGAGGCGCCGGTACCGGGCCTCCGCCTCGCGTTGGTAGCGCCGGATCCAACCGGCCATCAGGTCGAGAACGGCGGGCTCCAGGTGCACGAGCCGGCGCTGAGCCTCCGCAGTCTTGGTGACCAGGCCGGCGTTCTCGAGCACCTTCACGTGCTTCGAGACCGCCTGCAGGGTCAGGTCGTACCGCTCCGCGAGCGAGGTCACGGTGGCGTCGCCCTCCGCCAGGCGCTTCAGCATGTCGCGCCGCGTCGGGTCCGCGAGCGCACCGAACGCCAACGACAAGTCGTCCGCCATCGGCCCTCCTCAACCATGTGGTTGAGAAGATAGCGGTCCTGGGCAGGGAAATCAACCCATCGGTTGAGCAGTGGTCTGGGGCCGATTCGCATCCCCCGGGTAGCCATGTGCACGCCGCCCGAATCCGTTCACCCCGCGATACTGACGCGATGCCGCCGCTCGGGACGTCGCGCGACCGACGCCGCGGCGATGCCCTGCACGTGATCCGGCGCGCGACCTACGGACCGACCCCGCGCCTGGTCGACGACGTCACCTCGCACGGACCGACCGCCTGGCTCGAACGTCAGCTGCGACCCGCGTCGGTGCCCGACCCCGCCGGGGCGACGGTGCGCGCGCTGTTCCCCGAGGCCGGCTGGACGATCCCGGAGGTCTACCGCGCCATCGCCGCCGGCCGCATCGAGCGCTACTCGTGGGACGTCATGCTCCCGCTGGGCCAGTACACGCTCGCGATGGCGACATGGAGCTCGCGCCAGCTGTTCGAGGTGATGGTGGAGTTCTGGAGCAACCACCTCAACGTCGCCAACACGTCGGACGGCGTGTGGGACAACCGGCAGGACTACGACCGGCGGGTGATCCGCGCCCATGCGCTGGGTCGGTTCAGTGACCTGCTCGTCGCCAGCGCCGAGCATCCGGCGATGCTGGAGTACCTGAACCAGGCCGACTCCACCAAGGACGCCCCGAACGAGAACTACGGCCGCGAGCTGCTGGAGCTGCACACGGTCGGGGTCGACGCCGGATATACGGAAGCGATGGTCCTCGATTCGGCCCGCATCATGACCGGGTACACGATCGAGTGGGACGAGCGCTCACCTCGGTACCGCCAGTTCCGGTACGACCCGACGACGCACTGGACCGGCCGTGTCCGGGTCCTCGGCTTCAGCGACGCCAACGCCCGCCGCGACGGCCGCCCCGTCGCGCGGTCCTACCTGCGCTACCTGGCCCGTCACCCGTCGACGGCACAGAACATCGCACGCAAGCTCGCGGTCCGGTTCGTGTCGGACGCGCCGCCGCCCGAGCTCGTGGCCCGGCTCGCCGCGGCGTACCGGTCGCACGACACGAGCATCGTCCCGGTTCTTCGCGTCCTATTTGCATCACCGGAGTTCCGCGCGTCCGCCGGCGAGAAGGTCCGCCGGCCCTACGAGGACCTCGTCGCCACGCTCCGGGCGCTCGACTACCGGCTCCTGCCGCCCTCCGCCGGTGCGACTGCTCGGCGCTCCGGACCGGAGGCGCTCTACTGGACCGCGTCGACGCTGGGCCAGGCACCGCTCGCGTGGCCGCCGCCGAACGGGTATCCCGACGTCGCCCCGGCCTGGGCGTCGGCCGGCGGTCTGCTGGCCCGGTGGAACATGCATCAGGGGCTGGCCGGGGGCTGGTGGCCCGCGAAGGACCGGATCGTCGTGCCGGACCTGCCGGCGATGCTGCCCTCTCGGCTGACGACGTACGGCGCCCTGGTCGACGCGTTGGCGACGCGCCTGACCGGTGAGCCCTTGCCCGGCAACGACGTCGCCACCGTGCTCGCCTTCCTGGACCGTCCCGCGAGCGCGCCGGTCCGGCGAACGGACCCCGCCGTCACGTGGGACCTGGTCCGCACGGTCGCCCTCCTCCTCGACACGGCCAACCACCAGGTGCGGTAGGAGGCGACATGACCCATCGATCCGGCTGCCCCGACGGCGCGCGCGCCAACGCCGCGCCCGGCGGTCCCGGTCTGACGCGGCGCGCCTTCCTCACGCGCACGGCCGGCGTCGCTGCGGCATCGCTGGTCGGACTGAGCGCACCGCAGCTGACGACCCGCGTCGCGTTCGCAGCGTCGCCGACGTACACGGGTGACGTGCTCGTCGTCGTGTCGTTCCGCGGAGGCTTCGACGGCCTGTCGGCGGTCGCCCCGCTGGGCGACCCCGGGTACGCCGCGGCCCGGCCCACGATTGCCGTGCCACCGTCGCGCGCCCTGCCGACGGGCGACCGGTTCTGGGGACTCCACCCCGCACTCGCTCCGCTCCTGCCGTGGTGGCAGGCCGGGACGTTCGGCGCCGTGCACGCCGTCGGCGCCCCCGACCCGACCCGCTCGCACTTCTCCGCGATGGCGGAGATGGAGCGCGCGGCGCCCGGCTCCTCCCTGCGCACGGGCTGGATCGACCGTGCCCTCGGACTGCGACCGGCGACGGGAACCTTCCAGGGGATGTCCGTCGGATCGGCCACGGTGCCCCAGTCGATGTCCGGTCCGTTCGCCGAGCTCGGCCTCGACTCGCTCGACGGCTTCACGCTCGACGGCGTGTGGGGCGACACCGCCGAGCAGAAGGCCGCCGACCTCCGGCGCTGGTCGACCGCGCTGGCCGCGCTCCACGCGGGCGTGCCGTCGATGAGCACCGCAGCGACGTCAGCGCTCGGCGCGATCGCCACGGCCCGGACCCTGGCCGACGCGACGTACACGCCCGCCAACGGGGCGCGCTACCCGCACACGGTCGACGGCGGCCCGTTCGAGGGCAGCCCGCTCTCGGCCGCCCTCCTCGACGTCGCCCGTCTCGTCCGCGCCGACGTCGGGCTCCAGCTGGTGTGCATCGACTACGGCGACTGGGACATGCACGCCGACCTCGGGACCGTCGATCGCGGGCGGTTCCACGGTCGGCTGGCGGAGTGGGCGGCGTCCGTGGCGGCGTTCGCCGCGGATCTCGGGACGGATGGCATGCGGGATGTCACGCTGCTGACGATGTCCGAGTTCGGGCGGCGGGTTGCGGAGAACGGCGACCGCGGCACCGACCACGGGCACGGCAACGCGATGCTGCTGCTCGGCGGCGGCGTGGCCGGCGGGACGGTGCACGGACCCTGGCCCGGGCTTGCGCCGGAGCGGCTCGACGACGGCGATCTGGCAGGCACGACGGACTACCGCGATGTCCTCGCCGAGGTCCTGACCCGGCGATGCGGCCAGTCGGCCGCCGACCTCACGACCGTGTTCCCCGGGCGCGGCGCGTTCGCCGGGGTCGGCGCCGTGGTCCCGAGAACCTGACCGTCGCCGGCTGCCTCGGTCAGGCGTCGTGGCCGGGATCGAGATCTTTGACCTGCTGGTATCGCAGATACGGCCGGTCCGTGACGGTCGCGGCGGCTACTGGCGCGAGGAGATGACCGACGTGGTCGCCGAGGTCGATGCGCGCCTCGACGCGACCGACGAACCACGCGACCGCGTCGCTGAGGATGGGAACGCCCGCCGGGCCGGTCTCCCATGTGCACCGCGAGAACTTGTCGATCTCGTCGCCGGTCGTAGACCCGAACAGCCGGGCGAGGTCCATCCGATCGGCGGGGAGCAGGTGCACTCCGAGGTGGGTCGCGTGGGGGGCGACGGACATCGTGTGGTTGGCGACCGACAGCCCCACGAGGTACCGCGGCGGGTCGATGCTCGCCTGCGTCGAGAAGCCGACAAGGCACGCGGACCGTTCGTCGGGCGTCGCCACGGTCACGACGACCATCGGGAAGTCGAGGCGCCCGACGATGTCCGAGAACACGTCCTCAGGGTCTGGTCCGGTGCCCCGCTGGCCTTCTTCGTCCACGTCCGACTCCTCCGGGCCTGGTACGCCTGCCCCGCTCACCGGACACGGGAACCCGTCACCGGTGCGGATAGCGCAGGTTAGCTCGACGGCTGGCGCCACGGACACGATCCGTGCCGCGCCGTCGGCAGCTACGCCCCCGGAGCACCGATCGCGTCGCCCCGCCAGCTGGGATAGCCCAGGAGCCGCGGCCGCTCGGTGACCCAGGGCTGGTCGTCCGCGCCGATCTCGGCGTCGATGAGGCCCTCGAGCCGACCGAGCAGCGTCTCGACCGTCGTCCGGTGCGCGGGCTCGTAGGCGAGGTTGACCTGCTCGCTCGGGTCCGTTTCCCGGTCGTAGAGCACCACGTCGTTGTCCCGGACGAGGTCGTCCACGGTCCGCGGGCGGTTGGGCTCGAGCGGGCTGAAGTAGCGCCCGAACGTGTAGCGGTCGTCCGTCCACCCGCGCAGGAAACCGCGCTTGCGCCAGTCCGGGCGCAGCGTGCCGGCCATCATGCGCTCGGGCCCGTCCGGCTGGCCGAGGCCGCGCCAGTAGCCGTCGTCGATGGTGGTCACGATCTCGACCGCCGTCAGCACCCCGTCGCGCACGGCTCGGCCGTCGAGCGCGGGCATGAGCGAGTGCCCGTGCAGGCCCGGGAACCTCTCCGCGACAGCGGACTCACCCAGACCCGCGATGTCGAGCAGCGTCGGCGCCAGGTCGA
>JAFIHP010000121.1 GCA_017849335.1 Actinomycetales bacterium
GACGTCGCGGACATCGAGGTCGCCCTGCGGGACCTGCCCGGTCAGCTCGACCGGGGGTTCATGACCGTCTGCTTCAAGCCGGCGATGTTCTGCCGGACCGCTGAGGACGTGCCCGGCCTGTGCCGCTACCTCGTCGACGCGGGGGAGCGGCTCGGGGGCTGAGGCGATCCGCGGTCAGCGGACGGTCGACGTCCCCGCTGTCGTCGGCATCCCCGCTGCTCGCCACGACGCCATGCCGCCGTCGAGGGAGAAGACGCGGTAGCCGCGCCCGTCCAGGTACGCGCCGGCCTGCTGGCTGCGCGCGCCGGACTCGCAGACGACATAGACCGGCCGGCGCCGGTCCAGTTCGGCGATGCGCAACGGCACGGCGAACAGCGGCATCGACTGCGCGCCCGGGATGTGGCCGCTGGCGAACTCGTCTGGCGTGCGGACGTCGACGACCTGGCAGCCGCGCTTCTGGGCGGCTGCGACGTCGTGGACGAGGGCTCGGGAGATCACGAGGGTGTCCTGGTGGGTGGTCAGCGGCAGGTGCAGCGCTGGTCCTGCGGCACGTTGGCCAGCACCTGCTCGACGTGCATGCCGCAGCCGGTGTAGGTGACCTTGCGGCACTGGTTGCAGATGGCGGGACTGCACATGGATGGCTACCTCCAGTTCGGGGACGTGGACTGATCGTATACCCCTGGGGGTATACGATCAAACGCGGGAGGGGTCATGGCGAGCAGGGGAGACGTGGCGGGCTGGACCGCGGCGCTGGCGGTGGTCGCGCATCCGGACGACGAGTCCTTCGGGCTCGGCGCCGTGATCGACACGCTCGTCCGATCCGGCACCGCGGTCGACGTGCTGTGCCTGACGCGGGGCGAGGCATCGACACTCGGGGCCGGCGCCGAGGACCTCGCGGCCGTGCGGTCGGAGGAGCTGCGCGCGGCGGCGGACACGCTGGGTGTTCGGCGCGTCAGCCTGCGCAACCACCCGGACGGCGGTCTGGTCGACGTCCCGGTCGAACGGCTCGCCGACGAGATCGACGCAGCGCTCGTCGCCACGCGCGTGCAGGGTCTTCTCGTCTTCGACACCACCGGGATCACCGGCCATCCGGACCATCAGCAGGCCACCCGCGCGGCGGTGCTCGCGGCCGAGCGCCATGCGCTTCCGGTGCTGGCGTGGGCACTTCCCGAGCACGTCGCGGCGACCCTGCGGGCCGAGACCGGCAGCCCCTTCGCCGGCCGACCGGCCGACGAGATCGACCTGGTGATGCCGGTCGACCGCACCCGCCAGCGCGCGGCCGTCGACTGCCATCCCAGTCAGGCGGTGCCCGGCAGCGTGCTGTGGCGCCGGCTGGAGCTCCTCGGCGACGTCGAGCACCTGCGCTGGCTGCTGCCCACGGGCTGAACCCTCGGCCAAGATGGCCCCATGGGCCTCGCGGCATTGCTCCCGCCGGTGCGCTCGACGGCGGAGGGCACGCCCGAGAGCCGGGACCGGGTGATCGACGCGGTACGCGCCGCGAGCCTGTTCGTCGTCGTGTTCGGCCACCTGCTGATGGCGGTGGTCTACTGGCCCCCGGAGGGCACGCCCGTCGTCGGGAACCTGCTCGCCGGATATCCCGCCCTCCAGCCGCTCACGTGGCTGCTCCAGGTCATGCCGATCTTCTTCGCGTTCGGCGGCGCCGCCTCGGTCATCGCCTGGAGGAAGGCGGACGGGTCGGGCGTCCTCTACTCGACCTGGATGTGGGGGCGCGTGCGTCGACTCCTGCGCCCGGTCCTCGTGTACTTCGCGGTGATGGCGGTGGTCGGGATCGTCGCCTCGCGGCTGGCCGGTCCCTCCGCGAACGCGCTGCTCTCGATCGTCGCACAGCCGTTGTGGTTCCTCGGGGTCTACCTGGTGACGCTGCTGTTCCTGCCGGCGATGTGGTGGGTGCATCGCCACAACCGCGCTGTCGCCTTCGTCGTCCTCGTGCCGAGCGCCGCACTCGTGTCCGTCGGCGTCACGCTCCTGGGCTGGCCGGCCTGGCTCGGGCTGCTCAACTTCGTCCTGGTGTGGGTGGCGATCCAGCAGCTCGGCTTCTTCTGGGGCGAGCACACGCAGCGACGTACGTGGATCGTCGTCGCGGTCGTGTCGCTCGCCGTGAACCTCGCGCTCGTGCGGTTCGGGCCCTGGCCGATGAGCCTGGTCGGGCTGCCCGGGGACCGGGTAGACGTCGACGCCGTAACGGTGCTCGGGCGCACGTTCACCGTGCCCGGGTACCACGGCGAGTACTCCAACATGTCGCCGCCGAGCGTCGTCCTCCTCCTGCACGGGCTCACGTTGGTGTCCCTCGTGTTCGTCTTCCGCGGGACGCTGGAACGGTTCCTTCGCCGTCCGCGGGTGTGGCTCGCGACCTGCCTGATGATGCTCACCGCGATGAGCCTGTACATCTGGCACCTCATCGCCCTCGTGGCCGCCGTCGCGACACTGCATGCCTTCGGCCTGGGACCGCCGACACGACTCGGTCCCGACGGATGGCCCGAGCCGACGGGCACGGCGGCCTACGCCGCCTGGTTCCTGCTGCTGCTGGGCATCTTCGTGGTCTATCTCAGCGCTCTGGTGCTCGTCACGTGGAGCACGGAGTACCGACCGCTTCCCGTATGGGACTCGCCCGCGCGCTGGGGACTGCTCCCCACCGACCTGCCCGGGTGGACCTACGTGCTGCGCGTCGTGGTCTCCGGGGTGCTCGTGGGCCTGGGCGTCCTCGCCGTCGCCCTGGGCGGCTTCGCCGGCTTCCCGACCGCCACGCACGACGTGGCCGGCATCCCCGTCAGCAGCGGGGCCGCGATGCTCGTCCTGCTCGGCGGGGCGCTGTGGATGCGCTCGCTGACCCGCCAGCCCGGAGGGCGGGCGGAGAGCCGATCGCGGCCTAGGGTGGCCGGGTGAGCCCCAAGCCGGTAGCGGTCCCGTCGTCCTGGTTCACCTCGCCGGCCCACCGTCGATGGCTGGAGTCCGAGACGGACCGACTGCTCGACTTTGGCCGGCGGTCGATGGTGCCCGGCGGGTTCGCCCGACAGCGCGACGACGGAGCGCCGGCGGACGGCCCGCTCGAGCTGTGGATCGCCTGCCGCATGACGCACGTCTACGCGCTGGGCACGCTCCTTGGCCGGCCCGGGTGTGCGCCGCTCGTCGACCACGGACTGCGCGCGATCGCGCAGACGTTCGCCGATCCCGAGCACGGCGGCTGGTTCGCCGCGGTCCAGCGCGACGGCTCGGTGACGGACGAGGCGAAGGCCGCCTACCCCCACGCGTTCGTCGTGCTGGCGGCGGCGAGCGCCTGTGCCGCCGGTCGGCCCGGTGCGCGGACGCTCCTCGACTCCGCCCTCGCCGTCAGCGACAAGTGGTTCTGGGACGACGACGCCGGGATGGTCGTGGAGGAGTGGGACCGCACGTTCACCACGCTGGACGGCTACCGCGGCGTCAACGCGAACATGCACACCGTGGAGGCCTACCTCGCGGCTGCCGACGCGACCGGTGACGACGTGTGGCTGAACCGGGCGCTGCGCATCGTCGAGCGCGTCGTCCACGGGTTCGCGCGCGGTGCCGAGTGGCGGCTTCCCGAGCACTACGACGCGACGTGGACCGCGCTGCCCGACTACAACGTCGACGCTCCCGCGCACCCGTTCCGCCCGTTCGGCGCGACGATCGGGCACGGGTTCGAATGGGCCCGGCTCACCTTGCACACGCGCGCAGCGCTCGCGGCGCGCAAGCGGCACAAGGGATTCGACTGGATGCTCCCGGACGCCGCGGCGTTGTTCGACGCAGCCGTCCGTGACGGCTGGGCCGTCGACGGGGCACCCGGCTTCGTCTACACCGTCGGCTGGGACGGGGTTCCCGTGGTGCGCGAGCGCATGCACTGGGTCGCGGCCGAGGCGATCTGCGCGGCGTCGGCCCTGCACGCGGCGACCGGCGACGCCCGGATCGCCGCGCCCTACCAGGCGTGGTGGGACTACGTCGCGGACCACGTCATCGACCGTGAGCACGGGCCGTGGCGGCACGAGCCCGACGCGCAGAACGCGCCGTCGGCGACGGGCTGGGC
>JAFIHP010000122.1 GCA_017849335.1 Actinomycetales bacterium
AGGACACCGGCGAGGTCCTCGACGACCTCGGCCGTCACGCCGAGGCGTGGGTCGACCTCCTCGCCCAGGCCTCCGGGCTGCCCCCGGTGGTCCCGGGCGTCGCGAGCGTCACGGGCAGAAGGCGACAGCCGCGCCGGTGACTGAGAAGACCGACTCCCCGGACGCGACGCCCGACGTGTCCGACTCCCCGGACGCGACGCCCGCGGCCGTGCCCGCGCTCCCCACGGTCGAGCCCCGCGAGCCCGTTCCCGACGTCATCGCCGACCTCCCGGCCCTGCAGCGGTACGCGGACCTCGTCGCGGCGGGCAGCGGGCCCCTGGCGCTGGATGCCGAGCGCGCGTCCGGCTACCGGTACGGACAGCGGGCCTATCTCGTGCAGGTGCGCCGCGACGGCGCCGGGACCGCCCTCATCGACCCCACGGGCGTGCCCGACCTGTCGGTCCTGCAGGAGGCGAGCGAGGGCGTCGAGTGGATCCTCCACGCGGCCACCCAGGACCTGCCGTGCCTCGCCGAGGTGGGCCTGTACCCGACCAGCCTCTTCGACACCGAGCTCGCTGGACGCCTCCTCGGGCGTGAGCGCGTGAGCCTTGCTGCCCTGGTAGAGTCCGAGCTAGGCCAGCACCTGGAGAAGGGGCACGGCGCGACCGACTGGTCCGTCCGACCCCTGTCGGCGGCCCAGCTCCGATACGCGGCGCTGGACGTCGAGCTCCTGGTCGAGCTGCGGACAGTGCTCGGGGAGGCACTGGTCACGGCCGGCAAGGACGAGATCGCGCGGGAGGAGTTCGACGCGCTGCTCTCGTTCACGCCGCGCGAGCGCGGCCCGGAGGAGTGGCGCCGCACCTCGGGGATCCATCGGCTGCGCAAGCCGCGCGCCCTCGCGATCGTACGAGAGCTGTGGCTGGCTCGGGACGAGCTGGCGCAGCAGCGGGACATCTCCCCCGGGCGCGTGCTCCCGGACGCGGCCATCGTCGCTGCCGCCGCGGCCGCCCCCGCGTCGGCCGATGCCCTGACCGCGCTACCGGAGTTCCGCGGGCGCGGGGCGCGCCGCTACCTCGGCCGGTGGTGGGCCGCGATCGCGCGCGCCGCCGACCTCCCGCTGGAGGAGCTGCCCGCCTCCTCGACGCCGGCCAGTGGTCCGCCTCCCCCGCGGTCGTGGCCGGACCGCGATCCGGACGCCTACGCGCGGCTGGCAGCCGCCCGTTCAGGCCTTGCCGACGTCGCGGACGCGAGCTCGCTGCCCGTGGAGAACCTCCTCTCCCCGGACACGGTGCGCCGGCTGTGCTGGACGCCGCCGGAGCCGGTCACCCCCGAGGCGGTGCGCGCGGCGCTGGAGGCGGCCGGTGCCCGCCCCTGGCAGATCGACCGGTCCCTCCCGGTCCTCCTCGACGCCCTCGCCCGCACCGCCGACGCGCCCTGAATGGTCGCTATTCGGCCGCCAGAGCGGCGAATAGCGACCATTGCAGGCGCCTCGCGGGTTTGGTGGCGGCACTAGTTACTCGCGAGTAATATGGCTGGGCCGCCACCTCCGGCGTGCCTGGACCGAGGGAGCCCACGTGGCACAACCGTCCGCTCGCCGCGTCCGTGACGTCGTCTTCGTCGACGGGGCCCGTACCCCGTTCGGCAAGGCCGGCAGCGCGCTCGCCGAGACCCGCGCCGACGACCTGGTCGTGAAGGTCTTCCGCGAACTCCTGCGACGCAACCCGACGCTGCCGCCCGAGCGGATCGACGACGTCGCTGTCGCCGCGACCACCCAGATCGGCGACCAGGGCATGACGATCGGACGGACGGCCGCCTTGCTGACGGGCCTGCCGCGCAGCGTCCCCGGCTACTCGGTCGACCGCATGTGCGCCGGGGCGATGACCGCGGTCACGACACTCAGCTCCGCGATCATGGCCGACCAGTACGACGTGGCCCTGGCCGGCGGTGTGGAGCACATGAGCCGCCACCCGATGGGCGAGGGCATGGACCTCAGTCCGCGGTTCCTGGCCGAGCGACTGGTCGACACCGACGCGCTCATCATGGGCAACACGGCCGAGAACCTGCACGACCGGTTCCCGCACCTGACCAAGGAGCGTGCGGACGCGTACGCGATGGCGTCGCAGACGAAGACCGCCGCCGCCTACGAGGCCGGATGGATCCAGCCCGACCTGGTCCCCGTCGCGACCCGCTCGGCCGAGCTCGGCTGGGGTCTGCTCTCCGCCGACGAGGTCATGCGGCCCAACACCACGCTCGAGGGCCTCGCAGCGCTCAAGACCCCGTTCCGTCCGCACGGCCGCGTCACCGCCGGCAACAGCTCCGGCCTCAACGACGGCGCGACGGGCGCGATCCTGGCGGCCGAGGAGGTCGCCGACGAGCTCGGCCTGAGCAAGAAGATGCGGCTCGTGGGCTTCGCGTTCGCCGGAGTCGAGCCCGAGGTGATGGGCGTCGGCCCGGTGCCGAGCACGGAGAAGGCGCTGGCCCGCACCGGCCTGTCCATCGACGACATCGACCTGTTCGAGGTCAACGAGGCGTTCGCGGTACAGGTGCTCGCCTTCCTGGACCACTTCGGCATCGCGGACGACGACCCCCGCGTCAACCCGATGGGTGGCGCGATCGCCGTCGGACACCCCTTGGCATCCAGCGGCATCCGGCTGATGAGCTACCTCGCGCGCGACTTCGAGCGGACCCCGTCCGCCAAGTACGGCCTCACGACGATGTGCATCGGCCTAGGCATGGGCGGCACGGTCATCTGGGAGAACCTGAACCACGACGGGAGCGCACGATGACGCAGGCCGCCACGAACCCCGACGAGGTCGTCACCCACGCGCGCGTCCGCGTGGTCGACCTGCCCGACGGCGCCGGTCGCCTGGGGCTCATCACGATCGACAACGATCGCGACCACACGCGGCCGACGACCTTCGGCCCGGCGGGCCTGGCGTCGATCGACGCCGCGCTCGACCAGGTCTCCGCGATGACCGACCTCGCGGCCGTCGCCGTCACCGGCAAGCCGTTCATCTTCGCCGTCGGCGCGGACCTGTCCGCGATCGGCCTGGTGGACCGCCGCGAGACCATCGAGGAGTTCGGCCAGCTCGGCCACGCCGTGCTGCGCCGCTTCGGCGAGCTCGACGTGCCGTCCTTCGCATTCGTCAACGGCGCCGCGATGGGCGGAGGCACGGAGCTCGCCCTGCATTGCACCTACCGGACGATGTCGACGGCAGCCGCCGCGATGTCGCTGCCGGAGGTCTTCCTCGGCCTCATCCCCGGCTGGGGCGGAGCGTGGCTGCTGCCCAACCTCGTCGGACCGGCGAACGCCCTCGCGGTCATCGTCGCGAACCCGCGGCAGACCAACAAGCAGCTCACGCC
>JAFIHP010000123.1 GCA_017849335.1 Actinomycetales bacterium
GGCCGAAGCGGCGGAAGCGGCCGGCGCCGGCATCGTTCTGCTCGGCCACACGCTGGACGACCAGATCGAGACCGTGGCGATGCGGAGTAAGCGCGGCAGTGGCCGCGGCCTTGCCGGCATGGCCCCGGCGACCCTCTACGACAGCCGCATCTGGTTCCTGCGGCCGCTGCTGTCGGTTGCCCCGGCGGCCGCTCCGAAGAAGGCGGCCCGCCGCACGCGCCGAACGGCATCGGCGTCTTCGTAAACACTCGGTAAAGCCGCCCGGCGCGGTTCGCGGGTGGCCGCCTGCTCGCGTAACGTCGCGATCGACCGAACGACCACCGGCACGCAGGAGGACCCGATGCACGTCGAGCGCCGAGCAGTTCTCCAGGTCGGTGGCCTGGTCGCCGTCGGCGGCCTCGTCGCCGCGTGCGGCGGCGGCAGCGACGCCGCGGCGACGTCGTCCGCGCCCGCGGGTTCGGCACCGGCTGGCTCGGCCAGCGCTCCGGCCGCCAGCCCGGCGCCGTCCGGTGCGCTGGCGCAGGTCGCGGACGTGCCCGTCGGCAGCGGCCTGATCATCGCCGACCCGGCGGTGGTCGTCACGCAGCCCGCCGAGGGCGAGATCAAGTGCTTCAGCGCGATCTGCACGCACCAGGGCTGCCTCGTCGGAAGTGTCGAGAACAACGAGATCGTCTGCCCGTGCCACGGATCGAAGTTCTCCGCCACGGACGGCTCGGTGATCCAGGGTCCGGCGACCCAGCCGCTGCCGGAGGAGAAGGTCACCGTGTCGGACGGCACCGTGGTCCTGGCCTAGCCTCCCTTCGTCGTCGTTGAGGTTCGGATCGATTGGACGGCATCGAATCCCTCGGAACCTCAACGTCGGAGCGGGTACCTAGGCTGGTCCGGTGACCGATCCGTCGACGTACCGGCCCGCAGCGGGGGAGATCCCGACCGAGCCCGGCGTCTACCGGTTCCGCGACGCGCACGGCCGGGTCGTCTACGTCGGCAAGGCGACCAATCTGCGCGCGCGGCTCAGCTCGTACTTCGCCGATCCGGCGACACTGCACCCGCGCACGCGCACGATGGTGACGTCCGCCGCCGGCGTCGACTGGGTCGTCGTCGCGAACGAGGTCGAGGCCCTGTCGCTGGAGTACTCGTGGATCAAGCAGTACGAGCCACGGTTCAACGTCAAGTACCGCGACGACAAGAGCTACCCGTACCTCGCCGTCACGATGACGGACGAGTTCCCCCGCGCGGCGGTCGTGCGCGAGGCCAAGCGCAAGGGCACCCGCTACTTCGGCCCGTACGCGCACGCGTGGGCGATCCGCGACACCCTCGACGAGCTCGTCAAGGTCTTCGGCGTCCGCACGTGCCGTGACGGCGTGTTCCGCCGGGCGCGACAGGTCGGTCGGCCCTGCCTCCTGGGTTACATCGGCAAGTGCAGCGCCCCGTGCGTGGACCGGATCGCGCCGGACGAGTACGCCGAACTGGTCGCGGACCTGTGCGCGTTCCTCGCCGGCCAGTCGGAGCCGTTCGTCCGCCAGCTCGAGCGGCAGATGCGCGAGGCGTCCGACCGCATGGAGTACGAGGAGGCCGCGCGGCTTCGCGATCGGCTCGGCGCCCTGAACCGCGCGCTGGAGCGCAACACCGTCGTGTTCGACGACTCGACGGACGCCGACGTCATCGCGGTGGCCGACGGGGACCTGCAGCTGGGCGTGCAGGTCTTCCACGTGCGCGGGGGTCGCATCCGAGGCGAGCGGGGCTTCGTGCTGGAGAAGGCCGAAGAACTCACCGAGTCCGGGTACCTCGAACGCGTGCTCCAGCGCGTCTACGACGACACCGACGTCACGGTGCCGGCGCGGGAGATCCTGCTGTCGGCACCGCTGGACGAGCCGGCCGCGTGGGCCGCCTGGCTCAGCGAGGTGCGGGGAGCCAAGGTCACGATCCGCACGCCCAAGCGCGGGGACAAGCGAGCGCTGATGGCGACTGCCCAGGCGAACGCGGAGAACACGCTGCGTCTGTACGGGGCCAAGCGCTCAGCCGACCTGACGGCCCGCAGCCAGGCGCTGCGCGAGCTGCAGGACGCCCTCAGCCTCCCCGAGCCGCCGCTGCGGATCGAGTGCATCGACATCTCGACCCTCCAGGGGCAGGACACGGTCGCGTCCCTCGTCGTCTTCGAGGACGGGCTGCCCCGCAAGCGCGACTACCGCTCCTTCGTGATCCGCACGCCGGGGGCCGACGACCTCACGGCCGTCGCGGAGGTCGTGGCGCGCCGCTTCGCCCAGCGCGACGAGCCCGAGCCCGGTCCGGACGCGGACGCCGACATCGGCACGGTCCGCCGCCGGTTCGCCTACCCGCCCGCGCTGCTGGTCATCGACGGCGGTGCGCCCCAGGTGCGGGCCGCGCAGGACGCACTGATGTCGGCGGGCATGTCCGACCTGCCGGTCGTGGGGCTGGCGAAGCGACTGGAGGAGGTCTGGCTGCCGGGGGAGAGCGACCCGGTCATCCTCCCGCGGACGAGCGAGGGCCTGTACCTGCTGCAGCGAGTACGTGACGAGGCCCATCGCACGGCGATCGGCCTGCACCGCAAACGCCGCGGAAAGCGCGCGACGGTCAGCACGCTCGACGCCGTGCCGGGCCTGGGCCCGGCGAAGGCGAAGGCGCTCCTCGCCCACTTCGGCACCGTGCGCGCGATCCGGGCCGCGAGCCCGGCCGAGCTCCAGCAGGTGCGCGGCATCGGGGCCACGCTGGCTGAGGCGATCCACGGCGAGCTCGCGGCGAACGCGCCCGAGGGCCGGTCGGCCCCGGGTGCGCCATGATGGGAATCGGCCCGTGATCGGGGACCGGACGAGAGGACGAGGATGGACGCCGACCAGGACCCGCTGACCCAGCACCCGCTCCGGCTGGCGCTCGTGACGGGGATGTCCGGGGCCGGCCGGTCGACCGCGGCGCGGGCCCTGGAGGACCTCGGCTGGTTCGTCATCGACAACATGCCGCCGTCGCTCCTCCTGGCCGCGGTCGACCTCGCCCGCCGGACCCCGGACGTCGATCGGGTGGGCGTGGTGCTCGACGCTCGCGGCGGGTCGTTCTTCCGACAGGTCCGCGAGATGATCGACCAGCTCCCGGCGGAGGGCGTCGAGCTGGTCACCGTGTTCCTGGAGGCGTCGGACGAGGCGCTCGTGCGCCGGTTCGAGAGCTCCCGTCGCCCGCACCCGCTCCAGCACGGTCAGCGGATCCTCGACGGCCTGGCCGCCGAGCGCGCGCTGCTGGCCGACCTGCGGGCATCGGCCGACGTGGTCATCGACACGACCAGCATCAACGTCCACGACCTGCGGCGCCGGATCGAGGCGGCGTTCACGGACACCAGTCCGCTCCGGCTGACGTGCACGGTTCTGTCGTTCGGGTTCAAGTACGGGATCCCGGTCGACGCGGACATGGTCGCGGACGCGCGCTTCCTGCCGAACCCGTACTGGGACGAGACCCTGCGCCCGCTCACCGGGCTCGACGAACGGGTCGCCGCGGACGTGCTCGGGCGTCCGGGAGCCGAGGAGTTCGTCGCCAGCTACGAGGAGCTCGTCCGCATCGTCACGGACGGCTACCTGCGCGAAGGAAAGCGCTACGTCACGGTCGCGGTCGGATGCACTGGGGGGAAGCACCGCAGCGTGGCGATCGCCGAGGCCCTGACGGCCCGGCTGCGTGCCGACGGTCTCGACGTGACCTGCCTGCACCGCGACCTGGGTCGCGAGTGATGGGGCGCGCGTGAGCCGGCCCCGTCTTCCCGCGCGTCAGCTGGGAGCGGACGGCCGCCGGCGGGTGGTCGCCCTCGGCGGGGGTCACGGGCTCGCCGCCACGCTGCAGGCACTGCGCCGCGTCACCGACGAGCTCACTGCCGTGGTGGGCGTCGCTGATGACGGCGGGTCCAGCGGCCGGCTGCGGGCGGAGTTCGGCGTCCTCCCGCCCGGCGACCTGCGGATGGCGCTCGCGGCCCTGTGCGGCGACGACTCGTGGGGGCGGACCTGGGAGCAGGTCATCCAGCACCGCTTCGGCGGAGACGGCGACCTCGGCGGCCACAGCGTCGGGAACCTGCTGATCACGGCGCTGTGGGAGCAGACCGGTGACGCGGTCACGGGCCTGGACTGGGTCGGGGCGCTGCTCGAGGCCCACGGACGGGTCCTGCCGTGCAGCGACGTGCCCCTCACGATCGTGGCGGAGATCCTCGGCCACGACCCGAGCCGCCCCGACGACGTGAGCGTCGTCCGCGGCCAGGTGGAGGTGGCGACGACCCCCGGGTCGGTGCTCCATATCGCCCTCGAGCCCCCGGAACCGCCGGCGTGCCGCGAGGCGATCGACGCCGTCCGGCAGGCCGACGCGATCGTCCTCGGCCCGGGATCGTGGTACACGAGCGTCATCCCGCATCTGGTGATCCCTGAGCTCGCCCGCGCCATCGCCGAGAGCCCGGCGCGGCGGGTCGTGGTGCTCAACATCGACCCGCAGGCAGGGGAGACCACCGGCTTCGCGGCTCACACCTACCTCGACGTCCTCTACA
>JAFIHP010000124.1 GCA_017849335.1 Actinomycetales bacterium
GCGAGCCGAGGAGTGCGACGGCGGCCTCCGAGTAGTAGGCGCCTCCGCGCTTGTCGAGGAGCGCCGGCTTGGTCACCAGGGCGGGGTCCCGGTAGAGCTCCAGCAGCTCGGACTCGATGCGCTGGACCTCCTCCGCGCGGGTGCCCGACGCGAGCTCCTCCGCGACAACCTCGTCGTGGGCGTAGTAGTAGCGCAGGTAGTAGGAGGGGACGACGCCCAGGCGCTCGATCAGGAGCTGCGGGAGCTCCAGCCGCTCGGCCAGCTGCGCGCCGTGCGCGGCGAGTAGCTCCGGGAGCCGGTCGACGCCGTCGACGCCGACGTGACGGATCCAGGTCAGGTGGTTCAGGCCCACGTGGTCCAGTCGGACGTCGTCCGCAGCGACACCCAGCCACTGCGCGAACAGGCGCTGGAAGCCGATCGCGACGTTGCACAGGCCGACCGCCCGGTGGCCCTCCTGGAGCAGCGCGCGCGTCACGATGCCGACCGGGTTGGTGAAGTCGACCAGCCAGGCGTCCGGCAGCGCCCGCTCGCGGACGCGCTCGGCGATCGACCGCATGACGGGGACCGTGCGCAGTGCCTTGGCGAGTCCGCCGGCCCCGGTCGTCTCCTGCCCCACGCATCCGCACTCGAGCGGGAAGGACTCGTCCCCCGCGCGCGCCTGCTGGCCGCCCACGCGCAGCTGGGCGAGCACCGCCGTCGCGTCCTCGACGGCCTCGTCGAGCGAGCTCGTGAGGCGGACGCGGGTCCGGCTGTCCCGGGTCGCCAGGATCCGCTGGGCGAGGCCGCCGACCACGGCCAGCCGCTCCTCGTCGGGGTCCATGAGCACCAGCTCGTCGACGTCGAGCGGACCTCCGGGCCGTCCGATGCCGTCGACCAGCTCCGGCGTGTACGTGGATCCGCCTCCGACGACGGCGAGCTTCATGACCTCATCCCTTCACACCCGTCACGGTGCCTCGGTTGCAGGTATCGGGCGTGCCGCGGGCCGGCTATTGGGGCTCGGGACGCTCCACCGAGCGCCCCGGCTCGGAGTCGCCGACGATGCGCGCGATCTGCGGCACCACGAGGAACCAGGTGATGACGTGCATCGCCGCGAGCACGCAGCGCGTGCTCCAGGGTACGGTCGCCGGCTGGTCGAGGGGAATCCATAGCGACGCCACCGCCAACAGCGTCCCGGCCCACCAGGTGATCCGGCCCGCGTGCGGCCATCCGCGGGTCAGCGACGCCAGCAGGGCGAACACGAGCGCCCCGGCGAGAGGGACGAGCACGATGGCCACCCAGCGCACCGGCTCGGGGACGGCATCGCCACCGCGCGTCGCGACGAAGTCGACACCCGCGAGGCGGGCCACCCCGTAGACCACGAGCGACAGCACTCCCGACCACGCGCCGGTGACCACCGCCGCGTAGACGAGGAAGCGGACCGTCGGGTTCTCCGACGTCGGCGGACCGACCGGGGTCTTGGAGTCGGTCCACGGTGCCGTCGGCATGCGCTCATTGTGGCCGGTGGGGTCGGCGGTGACGAGGTGGTCCCGGCAAAGTCGCCCGTCCGACCCCTTGCGCAAGTTACTCGCGAGTAGGCATCATGGACCTACCGGTGAGTAGCAACCGAAGGGGTCTGCCATGCCGCACTACCGCAGCAATCTCCGTGACCTGGAGTTCAACCTGTTCGAGGTGTTCGGCGCGGCCGAGCGCATGGGCACCGGGCCGTACGCCGACATGGACCCCCAGACGGCGCGGGAGGTCCTGCGCGAGGTCGACCGGCTCGCCACCGGTCCGCTCGCCGAGCCCTTCGCGGACGCCGACCGAAACCCGCCGGTGTACGACCCGGTGGCCAAGACCGTGACGATGCCCGAGGGCTTCAAGCAGGCGTTCCGCGCGCTCATGGACGCGGAGTGGTGGCGCCTGGACCTGCCCGAGCGGCTCGGTGGCACCGGTGCCCCGCCGTCGCTGCGCTGGGCGGCGAGCGAACTGCTGCTGGGCAGCCAGCCCGCTGCCTTCATGTTCATGTCCGGTCCGGGCTTCGCATCGATCCTGGAGAACCTCGGAAACGCCGACCAGCGTCGCTGGGCCGAGCTGATGGTCGAGAAGCAGTGGGGCGCCACGATGGTGCTCACCGAGCCCGACGCGGGGTCGGACGTCGGCGCCGGTCGCACGCGCGCGATCGACAACGGCGACGGCACCTGGCGGATCGAGGGCGTCAAGCGCTTCATCACGTCCGGTGAGCACGACATGGCCGACAACATCGTCCACCTCGTCCTCGCCCGCCCCGAAGGCGCCGGCGCCGGCACGAAGGGCCTGTCGCTGTTCCTGGTGCCCAAGTTCCACGTCGACCTGGAGACCGGCGAGCTCGGCGCGCGCAACGGCGTCTACGCGACGAACGTCGAGAAGAAGATGGGCCTGAAGGTCTCGACGACCTGCGAGATGACGTTCGGCGCCGACCCCGACGACCCGGCGATCGGCTGGCTCGTCGGTGACGTGCACGACGGCATCGCGCAGATGTTCAAGGTGATCGAGTACGCGCGGCTGATGGTCGGCAGGAAGGCGATCGCCACGCTGTCGACGGGCTACCTGAACGCGCTGGAGTACGCCAAGACGCGCGTCCAGGGCGCCGACCTCACCCAGCAGACCGACAAGACCGCGCCCCGCGTGACCATCACGCACCACCCGGACGTCCGCCGCAGCCTCATGCTGCAGAAGTCGTACGCCGAGGGGCTGCGCGCGGTGATCGCGTACACCGCCTACTGGCAGGACCTCATCGGCCTGGGCAGCGCCGGCGACTCCGACGTCGACCTCGACATGGCCGAGCGCATGAACGACCTCCTGCTCCCGGTCGTCAAGGGCGTCGGCTCCGAGCGGTCGTACGAGATGCTCGCCGTCGGCCTGCAGACCTTCGGCGGCTCCGGGTTCCTGCAGGACTACCCGCTCGAGCAGTACATCCGTGACGCGAAGATCGACACGCTCTACGAGGGCACGACGGCGATCCAGGGCCTGGACTTCTTCTTCCGCAAGATGGTCAAGGACCAGTTCAAGGCCATCTTCCACCTCGCGGCGCAGATCACCGAGACGGTCAAGGCCGACGAGGGCAGCGGGGCGCTCGCGGCCGAGCGCGAGCCCCTCGGCAAGGCGCTCGAGGACGTCCAGGGCATTGTCGGCGTCCTCGGCACGTGGGCGATGGCGTCGCAGGCCGACCCGCGCGAGATCTACAAGGTCGGCCTGAACACCACCCGCCTGCTGATGGCCACCGGCGACCTCATCATCGGCTGGCTGCTGCTGCGCCAGGCGGACGTCGCCCTGGCGGCGCTGGCGGGCGACCCGTCCGAGCGCGACCGGCTGTTCTACGAGGGCAAGGTCGAGACGGCGCGCTGGTTCGCCCGCAACCGCCTTCCCCTGCTCGCTGCCGAGCGGGCCGTGGCGGAGGCGACGACGCTGGACGTCATGGACCTGCCCGAGGACGCGTTCTAGCGGAGCACGCCCGAACACCTGGCGACGAGGGTCGTACGCTCACCGTGTGAAGCGTGCGGCCCTCGCGGCGTTCGGGGCCACGGCCCTGCTCGTGGTCCTCGGCGCGGTCGCCCCACCGGCGCTGGCCCACACCGAGCTGCTGACCAGCGACCCTGCCGACGGCAGTTCGCTCGCCGAAGCGCCGCGAACGGTGGAGCTGACCTTCAGCGAGGACCTCATGCCCGGGGCCGTGTCGGTCTCGGTGGTGCCGGACGGCGGGTCGCCGGCGGCGCTCGACGCGGTCGACGTCGACGGTCCGAGCGTCACGGTGCCGTGGCCGGCGTCGGTCACGGCGGGCGACGTCGCGGTCAACTACCGCGTGGTCTCCCAGGACGGGCATCCGGTGTCGGGGTCCGTCCACTACACGATCGTCAGCAGTTCCGCGCCATCCGCGCCTGCGAGCGGGTCTGCCGCATCTGCGGCATCGTCCACCGCACCGCAGCCGACGTCGGATGGCGACGGGGAGTCGACGACCAGCCCGTCGATCCCGCCGCTGGCGATGATCAGCCTCGGCCTGGCCGTCGGGATCGCGATCGGCTTCGCGTTCTACCTGCGTCGACGCGATGCGGGAGGCGGCACGTGACGACCCGGCAGCCGGGACCCGCGGGTCGGCCCGGTGCCGGACCATCGGGGACGATGTGTCCGTGTCCGTGACGTCTCGACCCGCCCGCCCGACGGCAGCGGGCAGCGCGGTAGGCCGGGGACCCCTCGCGGCCGCCGGCCTTGCGCTGGTCGTGCTGACGCTCGTCGCGTCGGCCGTCGGGCTCGTCGTCGCCGGCGGGGCGTACGAGCCGGCGCTGCCCGGGCTGCCCGACCCCGGGTCGCTGGTCGGGTGGGGCACGCCCGTCCTGCGCGCGCTCACCGCGAAATACAAATGGCCCATGGGCCTCGCGACATTCGACGGCAAGGCGATGCTGGTCCTTGCCGGCACCGGCCACAAGAGCCCGCTCAGCACCGACCCCAACTATCTCGGCGCCCGCCTGCCGATGCTCTATTCGGCGCTGGGCCGCGCCTATCTCGCGCATCTGACCGATGCCGAGCGCAAGGATCTGCTTGACCGGTTCTGTCCCATGGACCCGTTCGCC
>JAFIHP010000125.1 GCA_017849335.1 Actinomycetales bacterium
CGGTGCCGCCGCTCGGTAGGGTGCTGTGGCATGAGCAGCATCTGGGGCAACCTCGCCGTGGTGCTGGTCTTCATCCTGATCGGCGGCTTCTTCGCCGCCGCGGAGCTCGCTCTCGTCAGCCTTCGTGAGTCCCAGGTGCAACGGCTGGCGGCCGAGAGCCGCCGCGGCCGTCGGCTCGCGGCCCTGACGTCGAACCCGAACCGGTTCCTGGCCGCCGTCCAGGTCGGTGTCACGCTCGCCGGCTTCCTGTCCGCCGGCTTCGGCGCCGCGCAGATCGCGCCGGCCATCTCGCCGACCCTCGTGGGCTGGGGGCTGTCCGACGCCGTCGCGGAGACGGTGGCGTTCATCCTGGTGACGATCGTCGTCGTCTACCTGTCGCTGGTGCTCGGCGAGCTGGTCCCCAAGCGCATCGCGTTGCAGCGCGCCGAGGCCGTGTCACTGTGGGCCGCTGCCCCGATCGACTGGCTGGCGCGGGTCTTCCGGCCGTTCATCGCGCTGCTGTCGGTGTCGACCAACGCCCTCGTGCGGCTCCTGGGCGGCGACCCGTCCGCGAACAAGGAGCAGATGAGCGGCGAGGAGCTGCGCGACCTCGTCGCCGCGCACGAGGACCTGTCGGTCGAGGAGCGTGAGCTGATCGACGACGTGTTCAACGCCGGTGACCGCGAGCTGCGGGAGGTCATGCTGCCCCGCACCGAGGTGGACTTCCTCGATGCGTCCATGCCGATGGACCGGGCCGCGCGCATGATCGCCGACCAGCCCCACAGCCGCTACCCCGTCATCCGGGACTCCGCGGACGACGTCATCGGCTTCGTGCACATCCGCGACATCCTGGCTCCGGGCCGGGCGGACCGCTCGCTTCGCCTCGGCGACGTCGCCCGGCCGATCACCGCGTTCCCGGGGACGAAGGTCGTGCTGAGCACTCTCACCGAGATGCGCCGCCTGCGCCAGCACTTGGCGATCGTGCAGGACGAGTACGGCGGCACGGCGGGAATCGTCACGATGGAGGATCTCGTCGAGGAGCTCATCGGCGACATCCGCGACGAGTACGACGAGGACGCGGCCGACCACGGTCCGTCGCCTGTCGGCGTGCGAAGCGTCGACGGACTGCTGAACCTCGAGGACTTCGCCGACGAGACCGGGATCGAGCTGCCCGAGGGGCCGTACGAGACGGTGGCCGGTTTCATCGTCGCCGAGCTCGGACGCGTGCCCCTGCTGGGGGACACCGTGACGCGGGACGGGTACGAGCTCGTCGTCGCCGAACTGCACGGACGTCGCGTCTCGCGCGTCCAGGTGACGCTCCTGCCGGATCTCGATAACGACTCGGACACGTAGCGCGACGCGACTTGCGCGGGGTCGGGCGTTGACGGTAGCGTCCGCGTACCGCAGTCGGCAGATGGGGAGAGACATGTTGAATACCAAGGAGATTTCACTCCGCTAGCCCTCCCCGGGCCGTTGCCGCGTCGGCCGTGTCGACGCATCGCATCCATCGCACCGACCGTCCCTGACGGTCATTGATGCTGCCGTTCGGCAGCTGCTCTCGACGTGCCGTGCCCTGACCGGGCTGTCCCGTCGCATCACCACCACCCGTTCGACGTGCGGCGATCCCGCACGCCTGAAAGGAGCTTGCCATGCAATGGCATCGATCGATCCGCCGGATGTGGACCCGCTGGCGCACGCCCGTCACGGCGCCACCGGCGCTCGTCCACACGCACGAGCCGAGCCGGCAGCGGCTGACGCGGCGGCACTCCGCCCGTCACGCCGAGCCGCATCCCGTGCGCTGGGCGCAGGGGTTCGACCGCCCGATCGGCTGACCGGCGGGCGAACGACGGCGGCTCGCGGGTCATGCGGAACAATGCCCGCATGACCCGCGAGCCGTCCCAGCCCTCGCGCGTCCTGTCCGGCATCCAGCCCACCAGCGACGCGTTCCACCTCGGCAACTACCTGGGCGCTCTGCGGCAGTGGGTGACCATGCAGGACGACCACGACGCGTACTACTGCGTCGTCGACCAGCACGCGATCACCGTCGAGCACGACCCGGCGCTGCTGCGCGACCGCACCTACGTGTCCTTCGCGCAGTTGCTGGCGATCGGCATCGACCCTGCGCGCTCGACGCTGTTCGTGCAGAGCCATGTCCCCGAGCACAGTCAGCTCGCCTGGATCCTGGAGTGCCAGACCGGCTATGGCGAGGCGAGCCGGATGACGCAGTTCAAGGACAAGTCGCAGAAGGAAGGCGCTGCCCGCTCGACCGTCGGGCTGTTCACCTACCCGATCCTGCAGGCCGCCGACATCCTCGTGTACCAGGCCGATGCCGTGCCCGTCGGCGAGGACCAACGCCAGCACCTGGAGCTGACGCGCGACCTGGCCCAGCGGTTCAACGGACGGTTCGGCCAGACCTTCACCGTCCCCGAGCCCCTCATCGTCAAGGAGACGGCGAAGATCGTCGACCTGCAGGACCCGACCGCGAAGATGAGCAAGTCGGTTCCCGCGGGCTGCGCCTTCCTCCTCGACGACGACCGGACGCTGACGAAGAAGATCCGGTCGGCCGTCACGGACTCCGAGCGCGAGATCGCCTTCGACCCCGATCGCAAGCCGGGCGTCTCCAACCTGCTGACCATCCAGCACGCGCTGACGGGCCGTCCGATCGACGACCTCGTCGCGGGCTACGCCGGCCGCGGGTACGGCGACCTCAAGTCCGACACGGCGGAGATCGTCGTCGACACCGTCCGCCCGATTCGCGAACGGGTCGCCGAGCTCATGTCCGACCGTGCCGAGCTGCGCCGACTGATGGCCGACGGGGCCGAGCGTGCGCGCTCGGCGGCAGCCGTCACCGTGGCCGCGGCGTACGAGGCCGTCGGGTTCGTGACGGTGGGACGCGATTGAGCGGGCGGACGATCGGCGTCACGCTGCCGATCCCGGCGCCGTACGGATCCCGCCTCGACGTCGTGCGGGCCCAGTTCGGTCCGGATGCGCACGAGATGCCCGCTCACGTGACGGTGCTGCCGCCGATCGACGTCGACGACGAGGTGCTCCCTGAGGTGGTGGCGCATCTCGCGGCCGTCGCGGCGTCCACGGCGCCGTTCCGGCTCGTCCTCAGCGGCGTCGACAGCTTCCGGCCCGTCTCGCCGGTCGTCTTCGTCGTGATCGACGTCGGAGCCGAGGACTGCGTCCGGCTCGAGCAGCGCGTCCGGGCTGATGCGCTCGGGGTCGAGGCGCGGTTTCCGTACCACCCGCACGTGACCATCGCCCACTCCGTCGACGAGGGGGCGATGGACCGGGCGATGCGCGAGCTCGCCGGTTTCCGAGCGGACGTCCCGATGACCGCGATGTCCCTGCACGAGCGACGCGACGACCACTGGTCGCTCGTGCAGCAGTTCGACTTCACCGGCGCGTCGACCGGCTGAGCACCGCGCTAGCGGACCCCGCGGCGCGGACGCCGGGCTGCCACGGCGACGAGCACCACCACGAGCAGCGCACCGACCACCGCGATGGCGAGCAGACCGACCCACGGGATACCGGTGGCCGCCGGCGTCGGACCCGCGGCGGATGTCCCGGTGGTGCCCACCGGCGCCGGGGCCGCCGAGGCCGAGGGCGACGGATCCGACGCCTGGACCTCCGTGGGCAACGGCCCGGGATCGACCAGCGTTCCGATCGGGGTCACCTTGCTCGCGTTGTGGAACCCCCAGCGCAGCAGCTTCTTGGCGGCGCGCTCGGTCGGCTCGTGGATACCCATGAGCGCGACGATGAGGGTGCGACCCCCTCGGGTGGCGGCTCCGACGTAGGTGCGCCCGGCCTTCGTGGTGAAACCGGTCTTGACGCCGGTCATGCCCTTCCAGCCGTGGAGGAGCAGTCGGTTCGTCGTGTAGATCGAATGGCTCCGCTTGCCCTTCACGTTCGGGAACTGCGCGTGCGTGGTGCCCGCGAAGTGCGCGAAGTCCTCGCGCTGCATCCCGGCCCGGGCGATCAGTGCGAGGTCGTAGGCACTGCTCAGCTGTCCGGGCGCGTCCAGGCCGGTCGGGTTGCGGGCCGTCGTGTCGCGGGCGTTCAGCTGGGCGGCGACCTCGTTCATCTGCCGCACGGTCTTGCGGACGCCGCCGTTCGCCTCGGCGACCGCCGTGGCGGCATCGTTCGCACTCGGCAGGAACACCGCGTACCAGAGCTGCTCGAGCGTATACATCTTCCCCGGGCGCAGGCCCACCCGAGCGCCGTAGATCCCGGCTGCCCGCGGCGTCGCGATGTACTGCTGGTCGAGCGTCGTCTGGGGCATGACGGTCAGGGCGGTCAGTGTCTTCAGCGTGCTCGCCGGGGCCCGCCGCACATGGGAGCCCTTCTGCGCGATGACCTCGCCGGTCTCCGCGTCGGCGAGAATCCACGTCTCCGCCCACACGTCGGGCAGGGGCTTGGCACCCGGGCCCAGGAGGACCGTGCGATGCGTCGACGCCAGGTGCGCGCCGCCGACGGTGTCCGCGGACGCCGGCTGGGCGAGTCCGACAGCGGCGGCGAGGAGTCCGACGAGGAGTGCGAGCGCCGTGACGGCCAGTCCGGCGGGTCGGGGCTGTCCGGCGTGGAGTCGGTTCATCGCCGTCCATGCTAAACGGCTGGCTAGGCTCATCGGACCCAGCCACGCGACCCCTGGAGGACCGATGTCCGCAGCAGGTACCTCGTCGACGCTCCCCGCCCCGACCGGCTTGCTCATCGGCGGACAGTGGCAGCAGACCGACTCCCGGCTGCCGGTCATGGACCCGGCGACGTTCACGGTGCTCGCCGAGATCGGCGACGCGTCGGTGTCCGACGGGCTCGACGCCGTGGCGGCCGCGTCCGAGGCGTTCACCACGTGGTCGGTCACGCCGGCCCGCCAGCGGGCGGAGATCCTGCGTCGGGCGTTCGAGATCATGACCGCCGAGCTGGAGACGTGCGCTCGCATCATCGCCCTGGAGAACGGCAAGGCCTGGCGCGACGCCGTCGGCGAGGCCACCTACGCCGCCGAGTTCTTCCGCTGGTTCTCCGAGGAGGCGTCGCGGATCGAGGGCGACTTCCGCTACGCGCCGAACCGCGACAAGACGATCATCACCGACCACCGCCCGATGGGCGTCGCGTACATGATCACGCCCTGGAACTTCCCGGCGGCGATGGCCACCCGCAAGCTCGCGCCCGCACTGGACGCCGGGTGCACCGCGGTGCTCAAGCCGGACAGCGAGACGCCACTGACGGCCCTGTGGATCGGTGACGTGCTGCAGCGCGCGGGCGTCCCGGCCGGCGTCGTCAACATCATCACGACCAGCCGCACGGGCGAGGTCTCCAGCGCCATCCTCGCCGACCCGCGCGTCGCGACGTTGTCGTTCACCGGCTCGACGTTCGTCGGCAAGATGCTGCTCAAGCAGACGGCCGAGCGCGTGCTGCCGTCGTCGATGGAGCTGGGCGGCAACGCCCCGTTCGTCGTCTTCGAGGGCGCCGACGTCGACGCGGCGATCAGCGGTGCGATGGTCGCGAAGATGCGCAACGGCGGCGCCGCCTGCACGGCGGCCAACCGCTTCTACGTCCACGCGTCGCTCGCGGAGGAGTTCACCACCAAGCTCGAGGCCGCGTTCGCGGGGCTCAAGGTCGGCCCGGGCATCGACCAGGGCAACGACCTCGGTGCGATGGTGTCGGTGAAGGAGCGCGACAAGATCGTCGAGCTGCTCCAGGAGGCGGTCGGCGAGGGCGTCGTCGCGACACCGTCGACGTCGGTGCCCGATCTCGGGGCGTTCATCGCGCCGTACGTCGTGCGCGACGTCCAGCACGGCTCGGCGTTGACGCGCAACGAGATCTTTGGGCCGGTCGCCCCCATCGTCACGTTCGAGACGGAGGACGAGGGCGTGCGGATGGCCAACGACACCGAGTACGGCCTGATCTCGTACGTCTACGCGAAGGACCCGGGGACCGGCGTCCGGCTGGCCCGGCGCATGGAGTCCGGCATGGTGGCCGTCAACCGCGGGCTGGCGTCCGACCCGGCGGCGCCGTTCGGCGGCATGAAGGAGTCCGGGCTGGGCCGCGAGGGCGGGTTCGCCGGCATCCACGAGTTCCTGGAGACCCAGTACTTCGCCGTCGACCTGTGACCCGATCCCCCCGCTGTTGAGGTTGGTGGCGGTTCCGCGCAGCGTGAACCGCCACCAACCTCAACGCCGGCGGGAGGGGGAGGGTCAGACGCGGCGGAAGATCAGCGCGCGCTTGACCTGCTGGATCGCCTTGGTGACCTCGATGCCACGGGGGCAGGCGTCGGTGCAGTTGAAGGTCGTGCGGCAGCGCCACACGCCTTCCTTCTCGTTCAAGATCTCCAGCCGCTGCTCGGCGCCGGCGTCGCGACTGTCGAAGATGAACCGGTTCGCGGCCACGATCGCCGCGGGTCCGAAGTACTGGTCGTCTGACCAGAACACCGGGCACGACGTCGTGCAGCAGGCGCACAGGATGCACTTGGTGCCGTCGTCGAAGACCGCCCGGTCCTCGGCCGACTGCAGCCGCTCGCGGCTGGGCTCGTGGCCCTCGGGGCTCAAGAACGGAAGCACCGACCGGTAGGCCGCGAAGAGCGGATCCATGTCGACGATCAGGTCCTTCTCCAGCGGCAGGCCCTTGATCGCCTCGACGGTGATCGGCTTGCGGATGTCGAGGTCCTTGACCAGCGTCTTGCAGGCGAGCCGGTTGCGGCCGTTGATCCGCATGGCGTCCGACCCGCAGATGCCGTGGCCGCACGAGCGGCGGAAGCTCAGGGATCCGTCGATCTCGCCCTTGATCTTCTCCAGCGCCGTGAGCACGCGGTCCGTGGGGTACAGCGCGACCGTGTACTCCTCCCAGTGCGGGGCCGAGTCGACCTCGGGGAGGAACCGGCTGATGCGGAAGGTGACCTCGGTGGCGACCGGGGCTGCGACGGGGGCCTGCTCGGCGACGGCAGTCATCAGTACTTGCGCTCCATGGGCTGGTAACGGGTGACCACGACCGGCTTGTAGTCGAGCTCGACGTAGGTCGAGCCGTCGTCGGCGGTACGGCGGTAGGCGAGCGAGTGGCGCATGAAGTTCGCGTCGTCGCGGTTGGGGTAGTCCTCGCGCGCGTGGCCGCCGCGGGACTCCTGCCGGGCCAGGGCGCCGGTGACGACCAGCTCGGCGAGGTCGAGCAGGAAGCCCAGCTCGATCGCCTCCATCAGGTCGGTGTTGTACCGGACGCCCTTGTCCTGGATCGCGACGTTCTTGTGCCGGCGCTTGAGCTCCTGCACGTCGTCCAGTGCCTGCTTGAGCGTCGCCTCGGTGCGGTGGACCTGCGCGTTCAGGTCCATCGTCTCCTGCATCTCCCGACGCA
>JAFIHP010000016.1 GCA_017849335.1 Actinomycetales bacterium
GTCCGCAACATGACCACCGCACCATCTGGACCACCGGTGTTGTCAAGCTGGCCGGAGCGTGCTGTTTCCGGCGACAGCAGGCTGCCGGCTTTGCCGCGATGAAACAGGCAAACGACTCGGCCGGCCGGATCGTCGCGGGCGTGTGTTACGGCTGGAGTAGGACCTTGATCGCGTCGCGCCGGTCCATGGCCCGATAACCGTCGGCGGCTTGTTCCAATGGGAGGGTGAGGTCGAAGACCTTGCCCGGGTTGATCTTCCGGTTCCAGATGAGCCCAGTCAGCTCGGGCAGGAGGCGACGCACCGGTGCGGGGCCGCCTTGCAGGTGGACCTCGGCGAAGACCAACTCGTCGCCGGGCAGGTGCACGTCGTGGGATACGCCGACGAAGCCGACGTGTCCACCCGGACGGGCGGAGCGGATCGCCTGCATCATGGACTGCTGCGTGCCGACCGCTTCGATCACTGAATGTGCACCCAGCCCGCCGGTGAGTTCCTTGACTGTCGCCGCACCTTCGTCGCCGCGCTCGGTGACGATGTCGGTGGCGCCGAACTCACGGGCGAGAGCCTACCGGTCGGCGTGGCGTGACATTGCGATGATCCGCTCGGCGCCGAACTGCTTGGCCGCCAGAGCGCCCATCAGCCCGACGGCTCCGTCACCGACGACGGCTCCGTCACCGACGACGGCGACGGTCTTTCCGGGTCCGGCCTCAGCGGCGACGGCAGCGAACCAGCCGGTTCCCAGCACGTCCGAGGCGGCCAGCAGTGATGTAATCAGGTCCGGGTCGGGCTGGCCGGGGGTGGCCACGAGCGTGCCGTCGGCGTACGGGATCCGGGCCTTCCGGGCCTGGGTGCCGATGCTGCCATGCACGAACTGGGCGAGCCCGGTCGCGCGGCCGCGTCGTCGCCGTCCCGCGAAAGGGTGGACTCCGCACGCCAGCGTGCAGTGGGCGCTCAACGCGGTCACCGCGGGCCCGGCGTTCGTCCGCAACGGGCGCATGGACCTGCTGGCCGCCAACGCGTTGGCCCGCGCATTCTACGGCGACGTGTACGACATGCCCGGCCAGCCACCGAACATCGCCCGCTTCACCTTCCTCGACGACCGCGCGCACGAGTTCTATCCCGACTGGGACATGTTCGCCGACGTCACCGTCGCGATCCTGCGCACCGAAGCCGGCCGCGATCCGCACAACAAGGAACTACACGACCTCATCGGCGAGTTGAGCACCCGCAGCACCGAGTTCCGGAGCCGTTGGGGCGCGCACAACGTCCGCCATCACGGAACCGGCATCAAGACCTTCCACCACCGCGTCGTCGGCGACGTCACCCTCGCCTACGAAGGGTTGGACATGGCCGCCGAGCCCGGCCTCACTCTCACCATCTACGCGCCGAACCCGGATCGCCATCCGAGGAACGGCTGCGGCTACTCGCCTCGTGGGCCGCCACCAACGACGAACGGGCACAGACGTACACCGGCGACCAACCACAACACGCATAGCGCGGGACGGCCTGTGCCGTCGGACTGGCTTCCGTCGGCTATCGCATTCTCGACCGACGTAGCGTGAACCCGCATCCGGCGCCAGAGGTCTAGGCAGCGGGTGATCGACGCGTGATAGGTCTGGGCGTCGGGCATACCGTATGACGCTCGTGTCCCGGTGAAGGGTCCGGGCGGGGCGTACGTGACGAAGATTCAACGACGCATGCCCAATGGAGCCGTTGGCCTATGCCGTCCGGTCAGGGTTCGCCATATGGGACCGGGACTCATCGCACTGCTTGACGCGTGCCGCAGGACTCGATTATTCGCACCGTGCGACACTCGGTCGGTGAATGATTCGGTCGGCCGTGAAGCGCAGTACGAGGTCTTCGCAGAGGAGTTTCGCGACCATGCCGAGGATGGGTTCTACAATGCCCATTACGACCGCCCGGCGTGCCTGAGGCTGCTGGGTGACGTCGTGGGCCAGCGGATCCTTGACGCCGCGTGCGGTCCGGGGTTGTACGCCGAGGAACTCGTGCGTCGGGGGGCGCACGTAACTGGATTCGACAACAGCCCGCGAATGGTGCAACTGGCCCGCGAACGCGCACCTGAGGCGGACTTTCGAGTTCACGACGCAGACGACCCCCTGGATTGGCTTCCCGATGGCTGCGTGGACGCCGTGCTGTTCGCTCTTGCGCTGGAATACCTCGACGACCGCGTCGCGGCGCTGCGCGAGCTACATCGGGTGCTGCGGCCTTGGGGGGCGCTAGTGCTCTCTCGCCAGCATCCCACCGGAGACTGGTTGCGTCACGGCGGCAGCTATTTCGACGTGCGGGTGATCGAGGAGACCTGGAGCAAGGGCTGGCATCTGCGCTACTGGCTCGCCCCGTTGGAGCAGACCTGCGAAGAATTACACCAAGCCGGATTCTTGATCGAGCGGCTACTTGAGCCGCGTCCCGTACCTGAGGCCGAAGCGCTGCAGTCAGAGGACTACCAGCGACTGCGCCGGGAGCCACGCGGCTTTCTCGCCTTGCGAGCCCTCGCTCGCAAGTAGCCTCGACCAGGACGCACGCAGATCGCCGCCGTTTCGCACTTGATCGCGTGGTGTCGTACCACTTGCCGATCCGCTTGCGGGAGCTGCTTGGGGGCGTGGCGGACGGCGGCCTCTGGAGTCAGGTTTCGAGCACGATGATGTTGCGGGTGGTGGCGATTCGCCCGAGCCGATCGTCGAAGGTCGCAAGTCGCGCCTTGGCCTGCTCGGCTGCCAGGAGCACGCAGCAGTCCGGCATCTTGAGGCCGGTGTTGGCCCGGATCCGGGCCAAC
>JAFIHP010000126.1 GCA_017849335.1 Actinomycetales bacterium
AGGGAGCTCGACGTTCTCGCCGACGGTGATGGCCTTGCCGCTCTCGTCCGTGATCGTCACGTTGCCGTTGTCCGTGTCGACGTCGACGTTGCCGCCGACCGCGGCCTCGGCAGCCTTCTCCGCGGCCTGCTCGGCCATGCCGCCGCAGGCGGCCAGCGCGGGTGTCGCGAGGGCGAGCGTGGCGGACAGGACGATGACGGCGGTGCGCGTGCGCTTCATGGTGACTCCTCCCAGGTCACCGGGGAGCCTACGGAACCGCCCGGAGGCGCGCACCTTCGGCGCGCGGGGCGTATGCCCGACGTAGCCGTCGGCTGGTGCCCCGGGTGGGATTCGAACCCACACTGGACGGTGTTTGAGACCGCTTCCTCTGCCGGTTGGGATACCGGGGCGCGCGCCCAGGGTAGTGGCACGCTGGTGCACATAGGCTGACCGGCATGACCGCCCCACGGACCGCCGCGTCGGCGGCGGACACGCCCGCCGTGACCGTCCTGGTGGCGGAGGACGAGGCGCTCATCCGCATGGACCTGGTCGAGCTGCTGGGGGAGTGCGGCTACCAGGTCGTGGGTCAGGTGTCGGACGGCCAGGCCGCGGTCGACCAGGCGCGCGCGCTGCGACCGGACGTGGTGCTCATGGATGTCGCGATGCCGCGACGCGACGGGCTGTCCGCGGCCGAGGAGATCCTCGCGGAGCAGATCGCGCCGGTCGTCATGGTCACGGCGTTCGCCCAGCGCGAGACGGTCGAGCGCGCGACCGGAGCGGGTGTCTTCGGATACCTCGTCAAGCCGTTCGGGAAGGCCGACCTCACCCCGGCGATCGAGGTGGCGGTCGCGCGCTGGCGTCAGCTCGTCGTGCTGACCGAGCAGGTCGACAGCCTGAGGGAGCGCCAGGCCGCGCGCGAGGTCGTCGACCGCGCGAAGCGACTGCTGGAGCAGCGGCTCGGGCTGAGCGAACCGCAGGCGTTCGCCTGGCTGCGTCGGTCGGCGATGGACGGTCGGGTCACGTTGGCGGAGGCCGCTGCCGCGGCGCTGGCCGACCCGCCCGGTTCCGCGAGTTAGAGTGACAGCGCCTCTGCCGCTGTCCTCCCTCGGAGTCGTATGTCACGCCCGTCCGCGCCCCGCGCGCTGCTCGCGATGGCTGTGGGGACCGCCCTGCTGGCGGCCGCGTGCGCTGGTCCAGCCGCGACCGACCAGGCTGCCGGAACGACGCCGCGTCTGACGGACCCGACGGCCATGGTGACGGCGGTGCCCGTCGAGAGCCCGTCGGCGGCACCGACGCTGAGCCCGAACGTGCCGCTCTTCCTGGCGGACATCAACACGACCGACGACCTCGGCCAGACGCTGCCGACCGGGATCCTGGCCGGAGTCACGGGAACCATCCCCGGCGGCTCCACTCCTCAGCCCTTCCGCGACGCGCTCCGTCAGGTTGACCCTGCCCTCACCTCGGACGCCTATGCGGCCGAGGCCTACGACGCCGTCGTCCTCGCTGCGCTGGGTGCGGCGGCGTCGAAGTCCGACGCGGGGCGCGACATCGCGGCGACGCTGGTCGGGCTGACCAACGGCGACACGGAGTGCACGGAGTACGCCGAGTGCCTCGCACTCGTCCAGAGCGGGGCGTCGATCGCGTACCGCGGCCGGTCCGGGCCGCTGCACCTGTCCGCCAACGGCGAGCCGACCGAGGCCGTGGTCGGGGTGTACCGGTTCGGCGCGGACAACCGCCTGCAGCCTGACGTGGACTACACCGAGGTCGCGGTCGATCCGGGCACGACCACACCCGCCGGCAAGGCGGCCGTCCAGGCCGGCGCGGGCGACGGGACGCTGACGATCGGGAGCATCATGCCCCAGAGCGGGTCGCTGTCGTTCATGCGCCCGGCGCAGCTGGCCGGGATCACGCTCGCCCTGCAGGACATCGCCGCGGCCGGTGGCGTCCCGGGGATCTCGAAGATCGCGACGGTCGACGCGGACTCCGGCGACGAGACGGCGACCACGGCGGCTGCCGGCCTGAAGTCGTTGCTGGCCAAGGGCGTCGACGTCATCGTGGGCATGGGCGCGACGACCACCGCCGGCGGCGTCGTCCCCGCTGCGGCGCAGGCCGGCGTGCTGTACCTGTCCCCGGTGAACGCCTCGCTGACGCCCGTGACCAACCGGTACGACGGGCTCTACTGGAGGATGTCGCCGTCGGGCCTCGCCCAGGGTGCGCTGCTGGGCACGCTCGCCGCGAAGGACGGGCACTCCCGGGTCGCCCTGATCCACTCCGACGACGGCTACGCGTCCAGCCTGGCCCAGCAGATCGCCTCGGCGGTCCCGCAGTCCGGCGGGACGATCGTCGCGAACGTGGACTACGCCCCGGACGCCAAGGACTTCGCCGCGCTCGTCGCGAAGGTCAAGAAGGCGGATCCGCAGGCGATCGTCCTGGTCGGCTTCGGTGAGTCGTCGCAGGTGATCTCCGAGCTCGTCAAGCAGGGGATCGGACCGAACTCGGCGCGCTGACCCGCCGATCCCGGCCTAGGTCACGGAATGGTCACGAACCGCCAACGATGTAACTGTGAGTTACCTATGCGTAACCGGCATTCGCATAAGGTGCGCGCAATGCGCCGGCATCCGTCGGCGACGTCCTTTCCCAGAGGAGACTGCATGAATCGCACCACGGTCCTGAAGTCGGCCGCCGTGCTCGGCGTCGCCTCGTTGGCCCTTGCTGCCTGTTCCAGCAGCTCGTCCAGCGAGTCGTCCACCTCGGCCGCCGCTACCAGCGCCGCTGCGTCCGCCTCGGCCTCCGCCGAGGCTTCGGCGTCCGCGATGGCGTCCGAGGCGTGCAAGGCCACGACCCTCAAGCTGGGCACGCTGCTGCCGCAGACCGGCGACCTGGCCTTCCTCGGCCCGCCGGAGTTCGCCGGCGTCAAGCTCGCCGTCGACGAGATCAACGCGGCCGGCGGCGTCAACGGCGCGCCGGTCGAGGAGATCCTCGGCGACTCCGGCGACACCACGACGGACATCGCGTCGCAGACGGTGGACTCCCAGCTGTCGCAGGGCGTCAGCGCCATCATCGGCGCCGCGTCCTCGGGCGTCTCGCTGACGGTCATCGACAAGATCACCTCCAACGGTGTCCTGCAGATGTCGCCCGCGAACACCTCGCCGGCGCTGACGACCTACCCGGACAACGGCCTGTACTGGCGCGTCGCGCCGTCCGATGCCCTCCAGGGCGCGGTGATCGCGGACAACGCGATCAACAAGGGCCTGACCAAGATGGCCGTCATCGCCCGCCAGGACGCCTACGGCGAGGGTCTGGAGGACGCGTTCGCGAAGAACTTCACGGACGCCGGTGGCACCGTCACCAGCAAGCTGCTCTACGACCCCGCGGCCAGCTCCTTCGAGGCTGAGGTCTCCGAGATCAAGGCGGGCAGCCCCGAGGGCGTCGTCGTGATCGGCTTCGACGAGACCACCAAGCTGATGCAGGAGCTCATCAAGCAGGGTGTCGGTCCGCAGGACGTCCAGATCTACCTGGTCGACGGCAACCTGTCCGCGACCGCGTACAAGGACTTCCCGGCCGGCACGATGAAGGGCGTCCTGGGCACGGTCCCGTCGGGCAACACCGACCTGACCGCGTTCAACGAGTCCCTGAAGAAGGTCGACCCGTCGCTGACCGACTACACCTACGGTGCGCAGTCGTACGACGCGGCCAACGTCATCGCCCTCGCGGCGATCGCGGCCAAGTGCGCCGACGGCACGGCCATCGCGGCCATGCTGCCGGAGGTCGCGAACACCGGTGGCGAGAAGTGCACCACCTTCGCTGACTGCGCCAAGCTGCTCGAGGCGGGCACGAAGATCGACTACGACGGTGTGACCGGACCGCTGGACTTCAACCAGTACGGCGACCCGAAGTCGGCGACGATCTCGGTCAACGAGTACACCGACAACGAGAAGTTCAAGGAGGTCGACAAGGTGACGGCCGATGTGCCGCTGCCGGACACCTCCTCGGCGTCGCCGTCGGCGAGCTGACCCAGTACGGCAACGAAGGCCCCCGGGCCCTCCGCGAGGAGGGTTTCCGGGGGCCTTCGCCTGTTCCACGCTCGCCGACCTTGCCGTTTCAGGCCCAATCGGCCCCCAATGGGGCCTGAAACGGCAAGGTCGATAGGTCGACCCCTATCTGCGCGGGCTCCAGCCTGCGTCGCGCAGGATCGGCCCGACGACGCCGGGAATCCGATCGGCGGCGTGCGTGTCCTCCCACGCGAACCTGAGCAGGATGGCGCGGGCGCGTGACTGCATCGCGTTCTGCCGGTGCCGATCCGCGAGCAGCGCCTCAGGGCGGTCGTGGACACTGCGCCCGTCGAACTCGATGATGATCCACCGCCCGTTCCGCAGGTCATAGCCCATGTCGCCGTAGCCGGTCACCGTTCCGTTGTCGTCGGGCACCGGGACCTGGAGCGCATCGGGCGGAAGTCCGGCATCGGTGAGGATCAGGCGGACTCGCGTCTCGCCGGGTGACTGCGAGCCCAGGCGCGCCAGGTCCAGGCTCGCGCGACCCGTCCGGCATCCGCGCATGCCGGCCATGAGGTCTCGGATGTCGGGCGGGTCGTCGATGCCGATTCTGCGCTGGTCGAGGGCGGAATCAACGAGGCACACGGCACGCATTCTCGGCAGGAGCCGGCACACGTCCGCCAGCGTGCGGGTCATGATCGTTGTCGGGATCTCGTCGAGGACCGTGCGGTGATCGGGCGGAAGGTCCCACACCCGAAGTTCCATGCCGCGACGTTGGCGCCGTTCGAGGCCCGGGGGCAGCGCCAGCTGCGGGAGCCAGGTACGGGGGAGACCCTGGAGCCGGTGCACCTGGGCGGCAGAGCCCAGGACCGCGACGGCCTCGTCGCCGAGGTGCGCGAGCGCAGCGCGCAGGTCGGCATGCTCCGCATCTCCACCGCCGACGCGGTAGACGCCCCGGAAGGGTCGCTCGATGTGGCCGCTGGCCGCCTGGCGCTGGAGCTGGGTTCGCGTGGTGCCGAGCCGCGGACCGTCCGCTGCGCGGACCAGGCCGTACGCGTCGGCGATGGGTCGTTGTGGTCTTCGCATCGGGACAGCGTGAGCCGGCTGATGGCCGGGCGGGTGTGCCTGTGGACGCTTCCCGGACAGGGGCAGTCTGTGGACGTTCGCCGAGCTTGCGCTCTCAGGCCCGATGAGCCTGCGATCCGGCCTGAAACCTCAAGGTCGGGGAGGAGGGGAGGAGGAGGTGTCAGGCGCGGGCGAGGGTGCCCAGGTACAGCTCGATGACCTTCGGGTCGTTCGCCAGCTCGGCACCGGTACCCGTGTAGGCGTTGCGTCCCTGGTCGAGCACGTAGCCCCGGTCGACGATCTGCAGGCAGCGTCGAGCGTTCTGCTCGACGATGATCACCGTGACACCGGACTTGTTGATGCTCTTCACGCGGACGAAGACCTCGTCCTGAAGTGCGGGGCTCAGGCCGGCGCTCGGCTCGTCGAGGAGCAGGACGCTCGGCTGCATCATCAGGGCCCGACCCATCGCGACCATCTGTCGCTCGCCGCCGGACAGTGAGCCGGCACGCTGCTTGCGGCGCTCGCCCAGCGTCGGGAAGAGCTCGACGACCGCGTCGAAACGCTCGGGGAACGACTTGGGGTCCTGGTAGGCGCCCATCTGCATGTTCTCCTCGATCGTCAATGAGGGGAACACGTTGTTGGTCTGGGGGACGAATCCCACGCCGCGGCGCACCAGCTGGTCGGCCCGCAGGTTGGTGATGTCCTCGTCGCGCAGGAGAACCGCGCCGGACGTGATGGACACGAGTCCGAACAGCGCCTTGAGCAACGTCGACTTCCCGGCGCCGTTCGGCCCGATGATCCCGACGAGCTCGCCCTGCTTGGCGTACAGGTCGGAGCCGTTGAGGATGTTCACCCCGGGGAAGTAGCCCGCGACCAGCTGGTCGGCGCGGATCAACGCGCCGACGGCCTCGGACTGGTGGATCTGCTCGGCGGTCGCGTGGTGCGCGGTTCGCGTGTGCGCGGCGTTGACGTCCAGCTCGGAGATGAACTCGTTGATGTCGTCCGGGCTGCCGGGCTCGGGCAGGTCGCTCGGGTCGTAGTGCTCCTGGGACGTCATGCCTGCCCTCCGTCCGTGGTCAAGGACTCCCCGGACTCCGTGAGCGCCTTGTCGTGGTGGGCGCCGAGGTAGGCGTCGATGACGGCCTGATCCTTCATGACGGCGGACGGCGGTCCCTCGGCGATGATCTTGCCCTGGGCCATCACGATGACCCAGTCGCTGATGTCGTGGACCATGTCCATGTCGTGCTCGACGAACAGGACGGTTGCGCCCTCCTCGCGCATGCCCTTGATGTGCCGGAGGAGGCTCTGCGTCAGGGCCGGGTTGACGCCCGCCATCGGCTCGTCGAGCATGATCAGCTCCGGCCCGGTCATGAGGGCACGGGCCATCTCCAGCAGCTTGCGCTGCCCGCCGGAGAGCGATCCGGCGTAGTCGTCCTGCTTCGGCAGCATCGAGAACCGCTCCAGCAGCTCCCGTGCGCGCGCCGTCACCGCTGTCTCCTGGTCGCGCCACAGGAAGGGGAGCGCGGACGCCCACACGCGTTCACCGCGCTGCCCGCGGGCGCCGAGGCGCATGTTGTCGAGCACGGTCATGCGGCTGAGGGCCTTGGTCAGCTGGAAGGTCCGCACCATGCCGAGGCGGGCGACCTTGTGCGGGGCCACGCCGGCGAGCGGCGTGCCGTTGAACGTCCAGTTCCCGCTGTCGGGGGTGTCGAACCCGGTGAGTAGGTTGAAGAACGTGGTCTTGCCGGCCCCGTTGGGGCCGATGAGGGCGGTGATCGATCCCCGTTGGATCTCGACGTGGTCGACGTCGACCGCGGCGAGGCCGCCGAACCGTCGGACGACATCGTCTGCGACCACCACGGGGTCCGGCTTGCTGACGCCGGGGGAGTGCGCGACGTCGGCGAGCGCCGCGACCGCTGCCTGCGCCCGCGGCCCGGAGCCTGAGCTATCGGCCATCGAGCGCCAGCTCCTTCCGGTCGCCGAAGATGCCTTGCGGTCTGAAGATCATCAACGCCATCAGCCCGAGACCGACGAGGATGAAGCGGATGGGACCGACGTCGGTCGGCTGCAGGAAGTCGATCCATCCCGCGGCGATCGCCTGGTTGAGCAGCTCCCCGACGAAGACGAGCAGGAACCAGAAGATGATCGTCCCGGCGATCGGTCCGAAGACGCGGGCCGCACCGCCGAGCAGCACGATCGTGTACGCGAAGAAGGTCACGTCCGGCACGAAGTTGTCCGGCTGGACGGACTGCTTGGCGATGGCCCAGACGATGCCGCCGATGGCGCCGAGCATGCCGCCGATGGCCAGTGCCTGCATCTTGTACCAGTAGGTGTTCTTCCCGAGGGAGACGACGGCGTGCTCGTCCTCCCGGATGCCCTTGATGACGCGGCCCCAGGGACTGCGGACGAGCAGCCACACGCCCAGCGTGAGCAGCGCCACGAGCGCCCAGCCGACGCACGCGACCCACAGGTCCTGCCGGGTGAACGCCAGGAACGGGAGACTGATGTCCTGCGGGAAGGGGTTCAGGTCGTGGAACTCCTGGCCCATCTTTCCGTTGATGCCGTTGACGCCGCCGAGGGTGTCGCGCAGGGCGATGGACCGGACGACGAGCCGGATGATCTCGCTCGCGGCGATCGTGACGATGGCCAGGTAGTCGGCGCGCAGGCGCAGGGTCGGGATGCCCAGGATCAGGGCGAGGGCGATCGCGCCGAGGAGGCCGACGAGGATCGCCAGCCACAGGTTCATGCCGAGCGTCACGACGATCACGCCGATGGAGTAGGCACCGACGGCCACGAAGGCGACCTGGCCGAAGTTCAGCAACCCCGCGTAGCCGAACTGCATGTTCACGCCCATGGCGGCCAGGCAGTAGATGATCGCCGTGACGCCGATCGCCTGGGTGACCGACTGGCTCAGGACGAAGCCGAAATCCATGGCCTATCCCACCCTCTCGCGACGTCCGAGGATGCCCTGCGGACGGACCAGCAGGATGACGATCATCAAGAACAGCGCACCGACGGTCTTCATCTCGGTGGGGATCACCAGCGTCGAGAGCTGGATGAACAGGCCGACCACGATCGACCCGACGAGGGCGCCGTACACGGTGCCGAGTCCGCCCAGCGTGACGGCCGCGAACATGATGAGCAGCAGCCGCTGGCCCATGTTCCACTGGACGTTCTGGGTCATCCCGAGGTAGATGCCGGCGAACGCGGCGAGGCCGGCGCCCAGGGTCCACACGACCGAGATGACCCGCTCCACGTCGATGCCGGTCGCCGAGGCCAGTGCGGGGTTGTCCGACACGGCTCTCGTGGCCTTGCCGATGCGCGAGCGCTGCAGCCACAGCACCGTCGCGCCTAGGAGCACGATCGAGATCCCGGCGAGGATCAGCGCCTTCGGCGTCACGCTGACCGGGCCGATCTCGATGCCCGCCTGGCCCGCGAACTGCTCGTAGGTGCGGGGGCCGCCCTTGAAGAAGAGCAGGATCGTGTACCGCAGCGTGATCGCGAGGCCGATCGTGACGACCATCGCCGGGATGAGCCCGGTGCGCCGGCGGCGAAGCGGGCGCCACAGGATGCGGTTCTGGCCCCAGCCCCACAGGAAGGCGCTGATGACGACGGCGATCGGCGCGGCGAAGACGATGTTGACGCCGAGCTCGTTGATGACGATCGCCGTGAACGCGCCGAGCGTGAGCAGCTCGCCGTGCGAGAAGTTCGTCAGCCCGGTCGTGCCGAAGATGAGGTTCAGGCCCACCGCGCCGAGGGCGATCATGATGCCGAGCAGCAGGCCGTCGACCACGAGCTGGGCGATCTGGCCGGCGCCGCCTCCGCCGCCGTCCTCCGTGCCGGCGTCGGTCTGCCCGTCAGCGCCGAGGTTGAACAGGATCCGCTTCGTGCCGGACAGCACGTTGATCTGCCGGCTGGCCTCGGCGGCGCTCGCGAGCGTGACACCGGCCGGGAGGGTCTTCTCGTCGAGCGTGACCGTGTAGGTCCCGCCCTTGGGGATCGCGACGAGGAAGACGCCGTCGGCGCCGGAGGTCGCCTGCTGGTTGAACCCGTCCGTCGAGGTCACGGTGACCACGACGCCCGCGACGGGCTTGCCGTCCGGCGTCTTCAGTGTGCCGGTGATGCCGTTGTCGGCAGCCTGCGCCGTGGGCGCGAACAGCATCCCGAGCGCGACCAGCAGCGCCGCCAGGAGTGAGAGCCCCGCCAGGCGCTGCCGCATCCGGGCTCCCTCCGCCGAGATGTCCGTCAAGGCGCCCGCCGGCCCGCTGGCCGGCTGGACGTTCGCGGCAGCATAGCCACGAAAACGACGCTGATGCGTCTGTTATGTGAACGAGAGGCTACGTCGGCCGGATGAGGCAGGTGAGGCGGCCGGTGCAGACGGCTCGCCCCTGCTCGTCGGTGACGCGCACCTCGTACGACGTCACGGTCCGTCCCAGCGACAGGGGTCCGGCGACCGCGGTGACGATCCCGTCGCGGGCGCCGCGGTGGTGCGTGCACGAGATGTCCAGGCCGACAACGGCCATGTCCGGTCCGGCGTGCAGCGCGGCCCCGATCGAACCCGCCGTCTCGACGAGCACGGCGCTGGCGCCGCCGTGCAGCAGCCCGAACGGCTGGGTGTTGCCCTCGACCGGCATGGTCAGCACGACGCGCTCCGGAGCGGCCTCGACGATCGTGATCCCCATGCGCTCGCCCAGGGCGCCGATCGGGACGAGCTCCGGCGGGACGGATCCGAGTGTCATGGCGCGAGCATAGGATCTCGACGTGTCCGCCCCGCGTCTTCTCCTGCTCGACGGTCACTCCCTGGCGTACCGCGCGTTCTACGCGTTGCCGGTCGAGAACTTCTCCACGACGACCGGCCAGGCGACCAACGCGGTGTACGGGTTCACGTCGATGCTGATCAACGTCCTGCGCGACGAGCGCCCGACGCACGTCCTCGTCGCGTTCGACGTGTCCCGGCGGTCCTTCCGCACCGAGGAGTACCCGGAGTACAAGGCGAACCGCTCCAGCTCGCCGGCGGAGTTCGCTGGTCAGGTCGAGCTGGTCAAGCAGGTCCTGACGGCGCTGGGCATCCCCGTGCTGGCGGTGGAGGGCTACGAGGCCGACGACATCATTGCGACCGCCGTGCGACGCAGCGGCGAACCGGACGCGGTCGCGGACGGGCCGATGGAGGTGGAGATCGTCACGGGCGACCGCGACGCGTTCCAGCTCGTCAGCGACCGTGTGACCGTGCTCTACCCGCGCAAGGGGGTCAGCGACCTCGCGCGCATGACGCCGTCCGCCGTTGCCGAGAAGTACGGGCTGACCCCCGACCAGTACCCGGACTTCGCCGCCTTGCGCGGCGACCCGAGCGACAACCTCCCCGGCATCCCGGGAGTCGGCGAGAAGACCGCCACCAAGTGGATCACGCAGTTCGGCTCGCTCGACGCGCTCGTCGACCGGGTCGACGAGGTCGGGGGCAAGGCGGGCGACGCCCTGCGGGCGGCACTGCCGCAGGTGCTGGTGAACCGGCGGCTCACCGCCCTCGACGCGGACGTGCCGATCGAGATCGACCTCGAGGCGGCCGCGTTCGAGCCGTGGGACCGTGCCGACGTCGACCAGTTGTTCGACACCTTGCAGTTCCGCGCGCTCCGCGAGCGGCTGGAGGCGGTCCGACCCGGGGGCGGCTCGGACGTCGACCTCTCGGCGGAGCCGGCCGACGTGGTCCCGTCCGCTGCGCTCGTCGGCGCCGAGGTCGGGGCGTGGCTGTCGGCGGCGCAGGGCACTGCCGCGGTGGTCGCGCGCGTGTCGGCCTCACGCGGCCGTGCGTCGATCGAGCGGGCGGTCGTGCTCGACGACCGGGGGACCGCTGGGGTCGTGGACGCCGCGGATCCCGTCGCTGCCGCGGCTCTGCTCGACTGGCTCGCCGACCCGGGCGCGCCCAAGACGGTGCACGACGCGAAGCTCCTGGCCCTCGCCGTGGCCTCGGCCGGCCGGCGGCTGCGCGGTCTGGTCTGCGACACGGCGCTCGCGGCGTATCTCGACGCCCCGGGGCAGCGGGGCTTCTCCCTCAACGACGTCGCGCAGCGCGTGCTCGGCGTCGAGGTCGCACCGGCGGCCGCCACCGACCAGCTCGCCCTCGACACCCTGGACGGCGAGGGAGACGGTCCCGCGCTGGCGGCGGAGGCCGCGATCGTCCGCGACCTGACCCGCACGCTGACCGAGCGGTTGGCCGAGCGCGGTCTCCTCGCGCTGCTCGCCGACGTCGAGCTGCCGTTGGTCACCGTTCTCGCGGCCATGGAGCACGCCGGCATCGCGCTGGACGTCCCGGGACTGCGGGCGCTGTCGGCGGAGTTCGGGTCCGACATGCGGGCCGCCGAGGAGCACGCGCACGAGGTCGTCGGCAGGTCGTTCAACCTCGGCTCCCCGAAGCAGCTGCAGGAGATCCTGTTCGACCAGATGCACCTGCCGAAGACGAAGAAGATCAAGACGGGGTACACCACCGAC
>JAFIHP010000127.1 GCA_017849335.1 Actinomycetales bacterium
CCGCCGCCGTCGCCGCGCGGCTCACGGATGATCGAGCCGTCGACGCTGCCTTCGACCGCGCGCTCCGTGCCGTCCGGCAGCACCACGGCTGCGGCGCACACGAACGCGGCGCCACGGCGGGTGTCCGGCGTGTCCGACAGCTGGTCGAGCACGAGCCGCAGGTTCGCCGCGTCGTCTCCGTGACCGCCGGCCCACCGGGCCGACAAGATGCCCGGCATCCCGTTGAGGGCGTCGACGCACAGGCCCGAGTCGTCGGCCACGGCCGGCAGTCCGGTCGCCGCACAGATCGCCCGGGCCTTCAGCAGGGCGTTGCCGGCGAACGTCGACTCGGTCTCCGGCACCTCCGGCGCGTTCGCGAAGTCAGCGACGCTGCGCAGGTCGACGTCCAGACCGTGCGCCGCGAGGATGCGCCGCAGCTCGTCGAGCTTGTGCGCGTTCCGGGTCGCGAGGACGACCGTGGTCGCCATGTCAGGCCTTCGCGGGCAGCGGCTGCTCGAGCGCCGCGCCCTGCAGGTCGGTCAGCGTGCGGCACCCGGCCGCGGCGAGGTCGAGAAGGCCGTCGAGCAGGGCCCGGTCGAACGGCTCCCCCTCGGCGGTGCCCTGTACCTCGACGAAGCGGCCACCACCGGTCATCACGACGTTCATGTCGGTGTCGGCGCGCACGTCGTCGTCGTAGTGCAGGTCCAGGCGCGGCTCGCCGTCGATGATTCCGACGGAGACGGCCGCCACCGAGTCGGTCAGGGGCTGCATGCCGGGCTTCACGAGTCCGGCCTGGCGTGCCCACGTGATCGCGTCGACGAGAGCGACGTACGAGCCGGTGATCGCCGCGGTGCGCGTGCCGCCGTCAGCCTGCAGGACGTCGCAGTCGATCAGGATGCTGTTCTCGCCCAGGGCCGACAGGTCGACGACGGCCCGCAGGCTGCGCCCGATCAACCGGGAGATCTCCTGCGTGCGTCCGCCGAGCTTCCCCTTGACCGACTCCCGTTGGTTGCGGGTCGTCGTCGCCCGCGGAAGCATCGAGTACTCCGCCGTCACCCAGCCCTTGCCGGAGTCCTTGAGCCAGCGCGGCACCCCGGCCGAGAACGACGCCGTGCAGAGCACCCGGGTGCGACCGAATGACACCAGCGCCGACCCCTCGGCGTGCTCGGACCAGCCCCGCTCGAAGGTCACCGGGCGGAGGTCTGCGGCGCTGCGGCCGTCGGATCGCGTCATGCCGCGACCCTATAGAGCCAGGCCGACGGCGCCGGGAGACGGTCAGTCGTCCTGGCCGGTCGGCCCGCTCACACGTCCAGCGTCAGGCCAGGCGCCGCCTGGTGGATGGGACCCGGGAACCGGGCCGCGGCCTCAGCACGCACGACGGCCGGGTCGTTCCAGGCGACGTGGTGCGTCAGAACCAGCACGTCCGCCCCGGCTGCGGCAGCAGCTCGGCCGGCGTCCGCCCCCGTCAGGTGCAGGTCAGGCGGGTTGTCCGACCCGACGGCGGACGCCTCGAACAGGGCCAGGTGGGCACCGAGGGCCAGGGTCGGCAGCGCCGGTGTCGGGCCGGTGTCGCCCGAGTAGGCCAGCGTCCGGCCCCCCGCCGTGACGCGGACGCCGTGCGCCTCGACCGGATGCGCCATGCGCGCCGACTCGATCGTGAACGGGCCGAGGGTCTGCGGACCCTCGGTGAACGGACGGAACTCCAGCTCGGTGTCCAGGCCACCCGGATCAGCGGTTCCGTAGATCGACGCGATCCGCTCACGGACGTCGGACGGCCCGAGCACCGGCAGCCGGTGCGGGAACCGCACCGGACCGTGATGGCGGAAGACGTACAGGGAGCCCAGGTCCGCGCAGTGGTCGATGTGGCAGTGGCTCAGGACGACACCGACCAGGGCGTCGGCCTGGGTGAGGTCCACGTGCCGCTGCAGCGCGCCGGGCGAGCCGTTGCCCAGGTCGAGCACCAGGTGGGCGCCGTCGTGCTCTACGAGGTAGCACGACGCCGGGGACTGCGCCGTCGGGAACGACCCGGCGCAGCCGACGACCGTCAGTCGCACGCGAGGACCTCGACCCGGCCGATCTCCGGGCCGAGGAACCGACGGCCGAGCCGCTCGAACTCGGCCGGGTCACCGGTGACGCGGAACTGGTGCGCCGGCTCCGGCAGGTCCGGTGCGCGAAGAAGGTCGCCCGCGACGAGGGTGCGGTAGACGTCCTTCGCGGTCTCCTCGGCGCTGGACACCAACGTGACGTCCTCGCCCATCACGTACGAGATGACGCCCGTCAGCAGCGGGTAGTGGGTGCAGCCCAGCACGAGCGTGTCGACGCCTGCGTCCTTCATCGGCTGCAGGTACTCGGTCGCGACGTCGATCAGCTCCGGTCCCCAGGTGACGCCGGCCTCGACGAACTCGACGAAGCGCGGGCAGGCCGCCGTCGTCAGCTGGACCTGCGGCGCCGCGGCGAACGCATCGACGTAGGCACCCGAGCTGATGGTGACGGCCGTGCCGATGACGCCGACCTGCCGGTTTCGCGTCGCCGCAGCGGCCCGGCGCACGGCAGGGTGGACGACCTCGATCACGGGGACGTCGTACCGCTCCCGCGCGTCACGCAGCATCGCGGCGCTCGCCGAGTTGCACGCGATGACGACCATCTTGACCCCGTCGGCGACAAGCGTGTCCAGGATCTCCAGCGCGAACTCGCGCACCTGGGCCAGGGGGCGCGGGCCGTACGGGCCGCGGGCGGTGTCGCCGACGTACCAGATCGGCTCGTGCGGCAGCTGGTCGAGGACCGCGCGAGCGACGGTGAGCCCGCCGACGCCGGAGTCGAAGATCCCGATGGGCGCGTCGTTCATGACGACGACAACCCTAGGCCCGGGCCCCCTCGGGCGCGCCGGCCGGGAGGATCGTCACCTCGGCGCCGGACGGGACGGAGGTCGACAGGCCGTCCTCGTAGCGAACGTCCGCAGCGCCGACGTAGACGTTGACGTAGCGTCGGAGCCCGCTCCCGTCGATCAGCCGCTCACGCGTCCCCGGTCGCTGACGCTCGAGGTCGTCGATCACCTCGGCGACCGTCGTCCCCGCCGCCGAGACCCGCTCCCCACCCGGAAGCCGCACCTGGACAGACACGGGCGGACTCTAGCCGGGCGACGGCCGTGGATCGCGATCAGTCGATGAGGCCCGTCACGGTCGCGTCCTGCACGTACGTGAGCCAGTCGTAGACCGCGTACATCCCCGCCCGCGGGTCGTCGTCCGGGAGAGCGGCGAGCGCCTCGTGGTTCTCCTCGGTCACGTCGAGCCGGGCGCCGATCGTGAGCCGGGCGTCGTTGAGGAACCCGAGCCACTGGTCGACCTCGGGACCGCTCAGCTCGATCGTGCCCCCGGCCTGCGTCCCCAGCGGCGCCAGCGCGTCGGACACCATCGCGGCTGCGGCGCGCTTGCGCTCGCGCAGGTCCCGCTCGGTGAACCGACGGAAGCGGTCCGAGGCCTCCGCGTCGTCCGCATAGGCGTCCGGCAGGAGCCGCTTGAGCGCCGGGTCCTCCGGGGCGACGGCCTGCGGATCGAGGCCGACGAGGGCGACGAGGGGGTCGACGTCCTCGTCGGGCGCGACGAAGGCGGCGATCTGGGCGGCGATCGAGGCGAGCAGCCCGACCTCGACCGGCTCCAGGGAGACCTCGACGCGCCGCTGCGGCTGCGTGTCGACGACGACGCGCGCCATCAGTCGTCCTTCTGCACGGTCGCCCACAGTCCGTAGCCGTGCATCGCCGTGACGTCGCGCTCCATCTCCTCACGCGTACCGTTCGACACGACCGCGCGGCCCTCGTGGTGCACCGCCATCATGAGCCGCTCGGCCTCCGCCCGGTCGTAGTGGAAGTACTCCATGAACACGTAGGTCACGTACGACATCAGGTTGACCGGGTCGTTCCAGACGATCGTGACCCACGGCACATCGGGCTCGACGACGACCTCGGGCCGGACCACCTCGGCCGGGGCGACGGACGCGAACGCTGCACGGGACACGGGGAACATCCTCCCGCATGCAGGCCCTACCCTGGCCGGGTGCCGAACCTCGACATCCCCTCCCGTACGACGGACCTGCCCGAACCCGCGATCCTGGCGCGCATCCGCCGGGGGGTCATCGGGGACGACCAGGTCATGCCGGGTCCGTTCGGCCCCCGGCGCGTGACCTACGCCGACTACACGGCCAGCGGGCGGGCGCTCGACTTCATCGAGGACTTCATCCGGGACGAGGTGCTCCCGCGGTACGCGAACACCCACACCGAGTCCAGCGGCACCGGCCTGCAGACCACGCGGCTGCGGGAGGACGCGCGCGGGATCATCCACGCGTCGGTCAACGGCGACGACGACACGTGCGTCGTCTTCTGCGGGTCCGGGTCGACCGCCGCGATCGACAAGATCGTGGGCGTGCTCGGCCTGCGCGTGCCGGCCGACCTCGACGCGCGGTACGGGCTGACCGACGCGATCCCCGCGGACGAGCGTCCGGTGGTGTTCATCGGGCCGTTCGAGCACCACAGCAACGAGCTGCCGTGGCGCGAGTCCATCGCCGACGTCGTCACGATCCGTGAGGACGCCGACGGGCACGTCGACCTCGCCGAGCTCGAGCGGCTCCTGCGGGTCTACGCCGACCGGCCGCTGCGCATCGGCTCGTTCAGCGCGGCGAGCAACGTCACCGGCATCGTGACCGACACGCACCGGATCACCCGCCTACTCCACGAGCACGGAGCGCTGGCGTTCTGGGACTTCGCCGCGGCCGGACCGTACGTGGATATCGAGATGAACCCGCGCGACGGCGACCCGATGGCGCGCAAGGACGCGATCTTCCTGTCGCCCCACAAGTTCATCGGAGGTCCCGGCACCCCCGGCGTGCTCGTCGTGCAGCGCTCCCTGCTGGCGAACTCGGTCCCGGACGTCGTCGGCGGCGGCACCGTCATCTACGTCAACCCGACCGAGCACCGCTACCTCGACGACCCGGTCCACCGCGAGGAGGCCGGCACGCCGGCGATCGTCGAGTCGATCCGCGCCGGCCTGGTGTTCGCGCTCAAGGAGGCCGTCGGCACCGACGTCATCCGCGCGCACGAGCACGACTTCGTGCGCAGGGCCATCGCGGCGTGGTCGGCGAACCCGCGGCTGCAGGTGCTGGGCAACCTCGATGCCGAACGGCTGTCGATCGCCTCCTTCGTCATCCGGCGTCCCGACGGCCGCTACCTGCACCACAACCTGGCCGTCGCGATCCTCAACGACCTCTTCGGCATCCAGTCGCGCGGCGGCTGCTCGTGCGCGGGGCCGTACGGGCACCGGCTGCTCGACATCGACGTCGAGCGGTCGCACGAGTTCGAGCGCGAGATCGCGCACGGGTGCGAGGGGATCAAGCCCGGCTGGGTCCGGGTCAACTTCAACTACTTCGTGTCCGACACGGTGTTCGAGTACGTCGTCCGTGCGGTCGACTGGGTGGCCGACCATGGCTGGCGGCTGCTGCCCCAGTACAGGTTCGACGTCATGACCGGCCGCTGGCACCACAAGGACGGTCCGGTCGAGCCCCCGCTGCGGCTGGCCCAGCTGAGCTACGACGCCGACGGCGAACTGCGCTACCCGCGGCGAGACGACCGCGCCCCGGAGTCGGTCCTGGCCGACTACCTGGCGTACGCCGACGCCCTCGTGGCGTCACTTCCGGACGACCTCGGTCCCGCGGCCGTGGTCGGCGAGGACGTCTCGACCGACTTCGGCGCGCTGCAGTGGTTCGAGCTCCCGGCCGAGAGCCTCCTGCGCCCCACCGTCGACGCGCCCTGAATGGTCGCTATTCCGGGGTAAATGCCCGGTTTGACGACCATTGAAGGCGCCTCGGCGGTCGGCTACTTCTTGGTCACCTTGACCGCGAACGTGGCTGATGCGTTGGCGAGGAAGTCGCCCTTGCCGACAGCCACGACCCGGTAGGTGTAGCGACCCTTCGCCGCGGGCGCCTTCCCGACGAGCCTGACCCGGCCCTTGGCGTTGACGACGCCGTCCTTGACGTTCTTCCACGTCCCGCCCGGCCGCTGGATCTGCAGCGCGACCTTCTGCCGCGCCAGCGCCGGCTGGACCCGGACCTTGACGGCGATCGCCCCACCGCGGGCGACCTTCGCCTGCAGCGGGGTCGCCGTCACGGCGGACAGCACCTGCGTGGTGAACGGCGCGCTGGCTCCCTCGGTCCGCGCGTCGGCACCGGGCACGAAGACCTGCCATGCCCCCGTCGCCGGCGGGGCTACCTGGAACGCGACCGTCCCGTCCGCAGCCGTCGTCCCGGGCTGGACGTCGACCCACTTCTTGGTCCCCTGGCGACGGAACTGCAAGGTCACCGGGACGCCGGCGAGCGGCGCTCCCCCGGACGTGACGGTCGCGGTGACCGGGACCGGCGTGCCGAACACGGCCGTCGGCGTCCCGACCACGGCGACATCGGTGGACGCCGGAGCGAGCGACTGCGCGTAGGCGCGGACGAGCGGCCACTGGGCCGGATCCTCGCCCCCGATCGTCCACTGCGCGATCCCGGCGAGGCCGAACTCGCCGACGAGCTGCGCACGGGCGAGAACGGCCTGCGGCCCCACCCACCACATGACGCGCTTGGCCGTGCAGGTCTGGCGGGCGCCCGACCCGTCGGTCCACGCGACCTTCTTGTCGTAGTAGACCCAGCTCTCCTGGTCAGAGTCCGACCACTGCACGGTCGCCGGATCGACGCCCGCGGCGGCGAGGGTCGACGGGATGTTCGCGTCGGTCACCGACGCCATCGCCGTGAGGCTCCGGTAAGCCGAGGTACCGGGCGCCGGGCACGTGCCGGTGAGCCGGTAGCTGCTCCCGCTCTTGCGGGTCCAGGCGCGCCCGTACGTCGGCACGCCGATCTGGAGCTTCGCCGCGTCCATCACGCTGACGGAGTACTGCACGATCGAGCGAACCCACGGCATCGGCGCGATCGGCCCGATCCCGTTGACGTGGTAGTCGTACGCCATGATCCGGATCCGGTCGGCCGCCGGAGCGATGCCCGCGATGTTGTAGACCCAGTATCCGCTGCGCGGGCCGCAGACCGAACCGGTCGAGCACGGCGGCGGGATGGTGACGGTCAGCATCTTCCCCTGCGCGTGCAGGGCGTTGGCGAGCTCGGTGACGAAGGCCGTCCAGTTCGGCTGGGTCGCGGCCCAGCTCGACGACCCGTCCGAGAAGGCGAACACCTCGTAGTCGAGGTCGATGCCGTCGAAGCCGTTGCTCGTGACGAGGGAGACCAGATCAGCGACGTGCTGGGAACGCAGGCCCGGGTTGGCGAGCGTGCTGGCCATCCGCCCCTTGCCGGAGCCGTCGGCGATCGCCGGGACGACCTTCAGCCCGGCGGCACGCAGCTGCCCCATGGCCCAGGCGATGTTGGCCTGCCCGTTGCTGAAGCTCGGATTGACCTTGACCTGCACGCCACCGCCCGACTTCGCGGTCGCCGAGTACCAGAACGGCGACACCTCGGTCATCAGGTCGGCGTTCTGCACGGCCGACGTGATGCCGGCCGGGCTCCCCGGCGTCGTCATCCAGTACGGGAGCCAGCCCGCGACGATCGGCTTCGGGGCCGGGCCGTCGGCCTCCGCGGGGGCCGCAGCGACCACCGACGCGAGGAGGGCGACCAGAGTCGCCAGGACGAGGGCAGCAGTGACGGGTCGACGGGCAGCTCGATGCACGAGGGACCTCTCGGCAGGGGGCAGGTCCGATCCATTCTGCGACACGCCGACCCCGACCCCGACCACCGGCATGGCCTCGGCCTGTCGCACCATAGTCCGCATGCCCCGCCGCACGCGCCTGCTCTCGCTCGCCGTCGCCGTGGGCGTCGGGCTCGCCGCGCTCGTGGGCTCCCCCGACCCGGCGGCCGCTCGGCCCGCGCTGGTCCCGCCCGCGAACGACGACGCGGCCGCGGTGGACCTGCTGCTGCACAAGCGGCTGAACAACCCTCGGCTCGGCTCCGACGTCGGCCTCGTCGTCCTCGACGCCGCCACCGGCGCTGTCGTCTCGCAACAGGACGCCGACACCCCGATGCTGCCCGCGTCCAACATGAAGATCGTCACCGCCGTCGCCGCCCTGGCGACGCTCGGGGCCGACGCGAGGCTGCGGACGACGGTCCGCCAGGGCGCGACGGCCGCCGACGTGGTGCTCGAGGGCGGCGGCGACCCGTTGCTGACCACGACGGAGCTGCGGAAGCTGGCCAACCGGACCGCGAAGGCGCTGCCCGCGGGCACGCCCGTCGTCGTCCACGTCGACGACGATCTCTTCCCGCGAACGGGCAAGGCGCGAGGGTGGACGCGCACCTACCTGGGATCCGAGGCCGCGCGGGTCGAGGCCCTCGCCCGGGTGGGCGACTACAGCACCGACCCCAGCGCCAACGCCGCGAAGGTGTTCGTCGCCCAGCTGACCAAGCGCGCGGTCCCCGCGACCCTGGGACCCGATGCCGACGGAGGTTCGGGCACCGTCCTGGCCCAGACAGACGGCCACTCCGTGTCGGACGCCGTCGCGGTGATGCTCGCCCACTCCGAGAACAACGTCGCCGAGGTCCTGCACCGCCAGGTCGCCGTCGCGTCGGGCGTGACCGCCGACTGGGCCGGCGCTCGTTCCGCGGTCGAGCAGGTGCTGCGTGGCGCCGGGATCGACGCGTCCGGTCAGGTGCTCGACGACGGGAGCGGCCTGTCGCGCACGGACCGGGTGACGCCGCGGTTCCTCGCCGACGTCCTGCGCTACGCCCGGGTGCTCAAGCCCGCCGCGTTCACGTCGATGTTCGAGCCGGACGCCCTCCCGGTCGCCGGCCGGACCGGCACGCTCATCACCGGGTTCGGCCGCTACGTGACCAAGCACGCGTCGTGCGCGCGGGGGCTCGTGCAGGCGAAGACGGGCTCGTTGTTCGACACGACCTCGCTGTCGGGTATCGCGCACACCGTCTCCGGGGGGCGAGCGCATCTTCTCGGTGCTCGTCAACAACCGGCCGCAGCGCTACTCCGCCCTGTCGACGCGGCAGGCGATCGACGGTCTCACGGCCACGATGACCGGCTGCTGGGACTAGCCCCCCCAGCGGCGCTGTGGGCGGGAGGCGGTCCACCGGACCGCCGTCGCCGCCTCGAACCGGGGTGGCTACCGCTGTGGTTGGCCGATGCCGTCACTGCCGCCGCACCTGCCCGATGCGTTCACCGTGACCGCCGGCGGAGGCGCCGGCCTCAGCCGAGCGAGGGTGCGGTCACTGCCCCTGTCGGCACCCAGTCGCGGGACGCGGGTGCGCGCCGACTCTGACAACCCGCTGCACGCGCGGATCGTCGCCACGCTCGCCGTCGTCCGTCCCGGGTCGGTCGTGTGCGGGGCGACGGCGGCACGGCTGTGGCGGCTGCCCCTGCCACCGTGGATCGCGCTCGACGAGGACGCGTCGATCCAGGTCGCCGCCGGCCCGGACGGAGCTCACGCCGAACGGACCGGCGTGCGCGGCCGGCGACTGGTGCTGCCCGCGGAGCACGTCACGCTCGTCGACGGTCTTCCGGTGACGACACCCGCGCGCACGTGGCTGGACTGCGCGGCCGACATCCCGCTCGTCCATGTCGTGGCGATGGGCGATGCCGCGCTGCACCGGCGCCTGGTCCGCGAGCGGGAGCTCGACGCGATGCTGCACTGGGGATTCCGACGGCGCGGTGTCGGTGTGGCGCGGCGCGCACGCCCCCTGCTCGACGAACGGGCCGAGTCGCCCGGCGAGTCGTGGATCCGTACCGAGCTGGTCCTGGCCGGACTGCCACGGCCGATCTGCAATCCCGACATCCACGACCGCGGGGAATGGCTGGCGCGAGCCGATCTGGCGTGGCCCGACCAGATGGTGATCGTCGGGTACGACGGCCGGGTGCACATCAGCGAGGAGGCCCGACGCTTCGACGCCCGCCGTCGCAATCTCCTGCAGGACGCCGGCTGGCTGGTGGTCGTGGTGACGTCGAGCGGCGACACGTGGCTGACGGACGTCCGATATGTCCAGCCACGTCTCGCCGGTCAACGAGGAGGGGCGACGCGCGAACGACGGGGGGCGCGGACTACGGGGAG
>JAFIHP010000128.1 GCA_017849335.1 Actinomycetales bacterium
CCGGTGATGGTGCCGCCGAGGGCGAGGGACAGGTCGAGGATCGCGTCGAACGCCACGAGGGCCCGCGCGGCCGCGCCGGCGTCACCGCGCGGCGTGACGAGCGTGGGGTGCAGGTTGCCGTCGCCGGCGTGGCCGAACGTCAGGATCTGCACGTCGTTGGCCGCGGCGATGTCCTGGATCCGCACCATCGCCTCGGCCAGCCGCGACCGCGGGACGGAGACGTCGTCCAGAAGCCAGTCCCCCAGCGCCTCGCACGCCGGGATCGCCATGCGCCGCGCCCCGAGGAGAAGGTCGGCTTCCTGCGGGTCGTCGGACCGGTACGACTCGACCGCTCCGTGCCGCGAGCAGATCTCCAGCAGCGCGTCCGCCTCCGCGATCGCCCCCGTGCCCGTCGCGTCGGTCTGGGCCACGAGGATCGCCTGAGCACTGGTGTCCAGGCCCATCGGCTGGAACTGCTCGACAGCACGGATCGTCGCGTTGTCCATGAGCTCGAGCATGCTCGGCGTCAGCGTCGCCATGACGGCGGCGACCGCGCGACCGGCGGCGGCGATGTCGGCGAACACCGCGACCGCGGTGGCTGCCGGCGCAGGCAGCGGCCGCACGCGCAGCCGCGCCATCGTCACGATGCCGAGGGTGCCCTCGCTGCCGACGACCATGCCGGCGAGGTCGTAGCCGGCCACGCCCTTGACGGTCCGGCGTCCGAGCCGCGTGACGCGCCCGTCGGCGAGCACGACCTCGAGCCCCAGGACGGCCTCGCGCGTGACGCCGTACTTCACGCAGCACAGGCCGCCGGCATTGGTGTTGACGTTGCCGCCGATCGAGCAGAAGTCCTTGCTCGCCGGATCGGGCGCGTACCAGAGCCCGTGCTCGCGCACGCGCTCCCGCAGCTCGGTGTTGAGGACGCCGGGCTGGGTCTCGACGTAGCCGTCCTGCTCGTCGACCACGAGGACGTCGCGCATCCGCTCCAGGCTCACGACCAGGCAGCCGTCGACGGCGTTGCTGCCGCCGGCCAGCCCCGAGCCGGCACCGCGGGGCACGACCGGGACGCGGTGGTCGTGGGCTGCGGCCATGACGGCGGCGACCTGCTCGGTGCTGCGCGGGAACACCGCGGCGAAGGGCTCTCCGACGGGTGAGCCGGTCGACCGGTCTCGGCTGTACGTGGGCAGGACGTCGGGGTCGGTCAGGACGTCACGGTCGTCGAGCACCGCTGCGCAGCGCGCCAGGACCGCGTCCTCGTCCGTCACGGGCCGCACGCTAGCGGGCGTCGGCTAGGTTCCCGTCCGTGCCCGCCGACCTTCGCCCGATCGTCCCCGGACTGGGCTTCGAACCGTCGACGCCGTCCACGCTCGGACGCGTCGCGACCTGGATCGTGTTCGTCGTCATGTGCGTCGGCGCGTGGGGGTCGGTGGCCTTCGAGGCGAGCTACTTGCTCACCGCCGCCGAGGGCGTCGCGTTCCTCGTCGCCCTCCCGACGTACATCGTGCTGCTGCGCCGCGGCACTGCCGGGGAGCCCGGCGGACCGCACGGGCGCATCCCCGGGATCGGCTGGACGAACATCGTGCTGCTGGTGCTGCTGCCGGTCTTCATGACCGCGTACGGCGCGGCCAACGCGCCGCTTCTGGGCAGCCACTCGGTGCGCGGGCACTGGGACCAGTACGTGCCCACGATCCCCGCGTTCATCGTGCCGTACCTGTTCACCTACGTCTGGGTCGTCTCGACGGTGACGTTCCTCGCCGCGCGCCGGATCGACCGCCAGCTGCGCACGGTCCTCGTCGCCGGACTCATCGGCGTCGGGACGGCGATCACCACGTTCTTCCTGTTCCAGACCGACGTCGACACGATCGCCCTCAGCCAGGGCGCGTACGGGGACGTCTTCGGCTCGTGGATGCGCTACATGGACCAGCACATGTTCGCCAACCCGGACTACGGCGACTTCCCGAGCGTGCACGTGCTCTGGTCGGTGACGCTCGCGATCGCGTGGATCCGGCGCGACCGCCGCTGGTGGTCTGCCGGCGCCGTCGTCCTCGCGGCCTCGATCATCGTGGCGACCCAGGTCCTCCACCAGCACAGCCTCATGGCCGCGATGTACGGGGCGATCGTGGCGGTCGCGACCTACGCCGTCTCGTGGTGGCTACTGGAGTACCGGCCGGCGATGCGTCACCTGCGTGACCAGCGGGCCGTCTGACCATCGGTCCCGTCCCGGAGCCGTCGGCACGCCGTCGCCCGGCACGACGCCGTCGAACACCTCGATCGCACGCTGCACGAACGGCTCGACCATCGCGTCCGGCAGCTCGGGCTGAGGCGACGTGGCGAGCCGCAGGTTGCCGTACGCGACCGTCAGGAGGTTCTGACCGCGCTGGACGAACACGAAGTGGTTGATCGACGTGAAGTCGAACATGCACCCGCGGTTGGGTGCCGGGCACGGCCGACCGCCTCGTGACGTCTGCAGCTCCAGGTCGGAGCGGATGACGACGTCGAGCCGACCGGCGTCCGTCACGGTGCCGATCCGACTGTCGATGGTGTCGCGCGAGCGGCGACCGGCGATGACGTACTCGCTGGGCTGGGTCCGTCGCCAGGTGCCGCATCGCTCCGCGCTGTCGGCGAGGACGTCGATCAGGTCCTCCGGGGCGGAGGTGACGCTCACGATGTAGAAGACGAACGGGTTCTCGGCGCTGCCGAACATCCGCCACTGCACGCCGGTCCGGGGCGGTGCCAGGTCTCGTTCCAGCGTCGCCACCACGGTGCAGGCGGCGGGATCGACGTCCGGGCTCCGGACCTCCTCGGGTGGCTGGAACCCGGTGGCACCGGAGCCCAGGGGCAGGCCCCAGGAGAGCGGGGCGAATGCGGCGATGCGCTCGGTGAGCCGCTCGGCGTCCCAGTCCCCGATGAATGCGGGTGGCGGCGCCGGGGACGGGGACGCCGCGGCGCTGGTGGGCGGGACCGCGGCGCTCGCCGGAGCTCGCGCATCCTGGGCGGTGGGCGCCGGGTCGGTCGCGCATCCGGCGAGCAGAAGCGCGCAGGATGCCGACGACGAGAGCCCCCGTTCTCATGGACGCGGTAACTAGCCGTCCTGAGCGGGCGGACACCACCGCCGCCGCCTAGCCTGAGCCGCGACCGACCAGGGGAGGAACGATGAGCGGTGCGGACTGGCTGGCGGACGCGGTCCTGTACGAGATCTACCCGCAGTCGTTCGCGGACTCCGACGGCGACGGCATCGGCGACCTGCCGGGCGTCATCGCGCACCTGGACTACGTCGCGTCGCTGGGCGTCGACGCGACCTGGTTCAACCCCTGCTTCGCCTCGCCGTTCGTGGACGCCGGCTACGACGTCAGCGACTACCTGCGCATCGCGCCGCGGTACGGCACGAACGATGACCTCGTGCGACTGGTGGACGCGGCGCGGGCGCGCGGCATCCGGGTCATCCTCGACCTCGTCGCCGGCCACACCTCGGTCGAGCACGCGTGGTTCCAGCACGAGCTGAACGCGTCCGGACCGGATCCGCTCGGCGACCGGTACGTGTGGTGCGAGGAGCCGCCGGCCGCCGGGTGGGGCAGTGACCTTGCCGGCACGCCG
>JAFIHP010000017.1 GCA_017849335.1 Actinomycetales bacterium
AGCCCGTGATCCATCAGCTCGCAGAAGTAGTTGCCGGCGCCGAGGATGTCCCGCATGTCGGCCGCCGTCGCCAGCGCGCGGTCGTAGTTGCCCGCCTGCAGCCAGCGGTTCACCTCGCCGCTGGGACAGCCGGTCGTCCCGATCAGGCCGGTGCCGTACTGCTGGAGCAGCTCCCGGTCGAAGCGGGGCTTGCGGTAGTAGCCCTCCAGGCTCGCCAGCGACGACAGCCGGAACAGGTTGTGCATGCCTGCGGTGTTCTCGGCGAGCAGGGTCATGTGCGTGTAGGCCTGCTTGCCCTTGCCCGCCTCCGGGTCCTCCGGCGTCCCCTCGTCGAAGCCGCCGCCGAAGTCGAACGGCCGCTTCTCCCGTCGGCCCTGCGGCGCGAAGTAGCCCTCCAGCCCGACGATGGGGTTGAGCCCGCGGGCCCGGGCCTTCTTCACGAACTCGTAGGCCCCGTAGACGTTGCCGTGGTCGGTCATCGCGACGGCGGGCATCCCCAGCCGCTCGACCTCGGCGAAGAGGTCGTCGTGCCGGGCGGCCCCGTCCAGCATCGAGTACTCGGTGTGCACGTGCAGGTGCACGAAGGAGTCCGACGATGGCACCCGCCCACCTTAGGCGAGTCCGGTGACAGGTCCGGGCACGACGCGGGCCCTGGGACGGACGTGGCCGGTGTGGCGTCCGCGACAGCCCCCGACAGCCCCCGCGCGCCCCTTGCGTTGCCGGTACTCAGTGTTACTATCTACTGGTAGTCAGTGACACCGAGTAGCAGGAGACGACATGGGCAAGCAGCTGACCGAGCTGCTCAAGGGCACCTTGGAGGGGATCGTCCTGGCGATCCTCGGCGAGCGACCGGCCTACGGGTACGAGATCACCGCCCGCCTGCGCGAGCAGGGGTTCGCCGACATCGCCGAGGGGACGGTGTACGCCGTCCTCGTGCGCGTCGAGCAGCGCGGACTCGTCTACGTCGAGAAGGTCCCCTCGGAGAAGGGCCCGCCGCGCAAGGTCTACTCCCTCAACGGCGACGGACGTGACTACCTCGACGAGTTCTGGAGGACCTGGAGCTTCCTCGCAGGACGCCTGGACCAGCTCCGCGACGGAGAGGATAGGTAATGGCACGCAACTGGATCGAGCTGGTCACCGGATCGCTCGAGCAGAAGAAGCAGTACCGGCAGACGAAGGCGCGCATCGACGCGCTGCCCGAGCCGTACGTGACGGTCGCGAAGGCGTTCGACCGCTACTTCATGCGCTACGGCGGCCTCACGGACGGTGCCACGATCGTGCAGATGTACGACGACCTCGCGGACCTGTGGGAGCGCGCGGCGGTCGACGGCACGCCCGTGCGGGACGTCGTGGGCGACGATCCCGTCGAGTTCGCGGAGACCTTCGCGCAGGCGTACGGCGGGAAGCGCTGGATCGACAAGGAGCGGGCCCGCCTCGCGCAGGCGGTCGTCGATGCCGAACGGGTCCAAGGAGGCGGGTCGTGACCGCGGCGGCGCCGGCGATCGCCGTGCGCGGCCTGCGCAAGTCGTTCGGAGACGTCGACGTGCTGCACGGCGTCGACTTCGAGGTGGAGCCGGGACGGGTCTTCGCCCTGCTGGGATCGAACGGTGCCGGCAAGACAACCGTCGTCCGGATCCTGGCGACGCTGCTGCGGCCCGACTCCGGAACCGCGACGGTCGACGGCTTCGACGTCGTCGACCGCGCCGCGGACGTGCGCGAGTCGATCAGCCTCACCGGCCAGTTCGCGGCCGTCGACGAGATCCTCACCGGGCGCGAGAACCTCGTGCTCGTTGCCCGACTGCGGCACGTCACAGACCCAGCCGGGGTGGCGGCCGACCTCCTCGCCCGCTTCGACCTGACGGACGCCGCCGACCGGCGCGCGTCGACCTACTCCGGCGGGATGCGACGGCGGCTCGACATCGCCATGAGCCTGGTCGGCGACCCCCGGGTGATCGTCCTCGACGAGCCGACGACCGGCCTGGACCCGCAGGCCCGGCTGGAGGTGTGGCGGACGGTACGGGAGGTGGCGGCCGGCGGCACGACCGTCGTGCTCACGACCCAGTACCTCGACGAGGCGGAGCAGCTGGCCGACCGGATCGCGATCCTCCACAGGGGGCGGATCATCGTCGACGGAACGCTCGCCGAGCTCCGCCGGCTCCTGCCGCCCGCCACCGTCGAGTACGTCGAGCGGCAGCCCACGCTCGAGGAGATCTTCCTCGCCGTCGTCGGGGACGCCCGGGCCGAGGGCGAGGCGAGCCGATGAGCACGCGCTTCCTCGCCGACACCGCTGTCCTCACCGGGCGTTCGCTGCGCCACGTCACACGCAGCCCGGACACGATCGTGACGACGACGATCATGCCGATCGCGTTCATGCTGCTGTTCGTGTACGTGTTCGGCGGCTCGATCCGCACCGGCTCCGACGCCTACGTCGACTACCTGCTGCCGGGGATCTTGATCATCACGGTCGCGTCGGGCATCTCGTACACCGCGTTCCGCCTCTTCACCGACCTGTCGAGCGGGATCTTCGAGCGGTTCCAGTCGATGCCGATCGCCCGGTCAGCGGTGCTGTGGGCACACGTGCTCACGTCCGTGGTCGCCTGCCTGGTGTCGCTGGCCGTGGTCGTACTGGTCGCACTGCTCATGGGCTTCCGCTCCGGCGCCGGGCCGCTGGCCTGGCTCGCGGTCGTCGGGATCCTGGTGCTCTTCACGGTCGCCCTCACCTGGATCGCCGTCATCGTCGGCCTGTCGGCGAAGTCGGTCGACGGGGTGAGCGCGTTCTCCTACCCCCTCATCCTCCTGCCGTTCGTCAGCTCGGCGTTCGTGCTGACCGCGGCCATGCCGGGTCCGGTGCGGGCGTTCGCCGAGAACCAGCCGGTGACGTCCATCGTCGACACGATCCGCCGTCTGTTCGGCCAGCAGCCCGCCGGGACGGACATCTGGGTCGCGCTGGCCTGGTGCGCCGGGATCCTCGTGGTCGCGTACGTGCTCGCGCTCGCGGCCTACCGGCGCCGGACGGTCTAGTGCAGTCGCCGGCCGCCGCACGGGCGGCGGTCGGTCCGGCTCACAGGCCGTCGCGCAGGCGGTCGAGCGCCGTCACGAGGTCGGCCGGGTAGTCGCTGGCGACCTCGACCCGGTCGCCTGTCGCCGGGTGCTCGAACGCCAGCCGCACCGCGTGCAGCCACTGCCGGGTCAGGCCGAGCCGCTTCGACAGGCCGGGGTCGGCGCCGTACAGCGGGTCGCCGACGCAGGGGTGGCGCAGGGCCGACAGGTGGACGCGGATCTGGTGGGTGCGGCCGGTCTCCAGGTGCACCTCCAGCAACGACGCGTGCGGGAACGCCTCCAGCGTGTCGTAGTGGGTGATGCTCGGCTTGCCGCCGGCGACGACAGCGAAACGGTAGTCGTGGCCCGGGTGCCGGTCGATGGGCGCGTCCACGGTGCCGCTCAGCGGGTCGGGGTGCCCCTGGACGACGGCGTGGTACGTCTTGTCGACCGTCCGCTCCTTGAACTGGCGCTTCAGGCTCGTGTAGGCGCGCTCGCTCTTGGCGACGACCATCACCCCGCTCGTCCCGACGTCGAGGCGGTGGACGACGCCCTGCCGCTCGGCGGCCCCGGACGTGCTGACGCGGTAGCCCGCCGCGGCGAGCCCACCGACCACCGTGGGACCGGTCCAGCCGGGGCTCGGGTGGGCGGCGACGCCGACGGGCTTGTCGACCACGACCAAGTCGTCGTCGTCGACCAGGACCCGCATGCCGGGGACCGGCTCCGGCGGCTGCGGGGGGTCGGCCGTCGGCTCACGCAGGTCGACGGCGAGCAGGGAGCCCGGCAGGAGCCGGTCGGACTTCGCCGCCGGCCGGCCGTCGACCAGGACCAGTCCGTCGCCGACGAGCTCGGCCGCACGCACGCGCGAGAGCCCGAGCATGCGGGTCAGCGCGACGTCGAGGCGCTCGCCGGCGAGGCCGTCCGGCACCGGCAGCAGACGCTCGGCCATCGCGCTAGCTCCGGCCGGAGAACGGCACGCCGCGCAGGGCCAGGATCACCATGAGCACGGCGGAGCAGGTGATGAACGAGTCGGCGACGTTGAACACGGCGAAGTTCGGCACCTGGATGAAGTCCACCACGTAGCCCAGGCCCGGACCGGGCGGGCGCGTGATCCGGTCGATGAGGTTGCCGAGGAGCCCGCCGAGCAGGCCGCCCAGCGCGACGGCCCACCAGATGCTCCCCAGCCGCCGGGACTGACGGACGATCACGATCGCCACGATGACCGCGATAATCGAGAAGATCCAGGTGTAGCTGGTGCCCATCGAGAACGCGGCCCCGGTGTTCTGCAGGTAGGTGAGCTTGACCAGGCCGCCGAGCAGGACGATCGGTCCCTCGCCGGACTCCAGGCGGGGCCCGATGGACGTGACGACCCAGTGTTTGGTGAGCTGGTCGAGGACGACGGCGCCGAGAGCGACCGCTGCGAGCACCGTGAGGCTGCGTCGACGCTGGTCGGCCGGGACGACGACGGGCGCGTCCGCGGTGCCGGACGGATCGGCCGACTCCGCGGCGGGGACGGGCTCGGCGGTCATGGTGAGCCACCCTAACCCGCGCCCGTCGACGCCCACTCCCCCGTCGCCGTTGAGGTTCCGAGGGGTTCAGGCGCCTCGTATCGATCCGAACCTCAACACGGTCGTGGGTCAGGCGCTGGCGGGCTCGGGTTCGGTGTCGCGCAGGCGCTGGCCGCTGACCTGGGTGACGCCGCCGCCGCGCATGGACACGCCGTAGAGCGCGTCCGCGATCTCCATCGTGCGCTTCTGGTGGGTGATCACGATGAGCTGGGAGCTCGACCGCAGCTCCTCGATGATGTCGATCAGCCGGCCGAGGTTGACGTCGTCGAGCGCGGCCTCGACCTCGTCGAGGACGTAGAACGGGCTCGGCCGCGCCTTGAACAGCGCGACGAGGAACGCCACGGCCGTCAGCGACCGCTCCCCGCCGGACAGCAGCGACAGGCGCTTGACCTTCTTGCCCGGGGGCCGGGCCTCGACGTCGACACCGGTCGTGAGCATGTCCGACGGGTCGGTGAGGATCAGCCGCCCCTCGCCACCGGGGAACAGGCGGGAGAAGATGCCGACGAACTCGCGCTCGATCTCCTCGTACGCCTCGGTGAACACCTGCTGGACGCGGGCGTCGACCTCCTTGACGATGTCGAGCAGGTCCTCGCGCGTGCGCTTGAGGTCGTCGAGCTGCTCGGACAGGAAGCGATGCCGCTCCTCCATCGCGGCGAACTCCTCCAGCGCCAGCGGGTTCACCCGGCCGAGGAGGGCCAGGTCCCGTTCGGCCGCCTTCAGCCGCTTCTCCTGCTGCACCCGTTCGAACGGGTACGGCTCCCCGGGCTCGGCCGGCGGCTCGTCGCCCGGAGCAGGCGGGGTCGGCGGGACGAGGACGTCCGGGCCGTACTCGACGATCAGGACCTCCGGATCGACGCCGAAGTCGGCGAGGACCTTGTCCTCGAGCTGCTCGATCCGCAGGCGCTGCTCCGCACGGGCGACCTCGTCGCGGTGCACGGAGTCCCGCAGCCGGTCGAACTCGGTCTTGAGCTCGCGCAGTTCCGCGCGCACCGCCTGCACGTGGGTGTCGCGCTCGCGGG
>JAFIHP010000129.1 GCA_017849335.1 Actinomycetales bacterium
AGCTCTCGGGCTCGGCGTCCTCGCTCCTGGTCCGGCGGATCGGACCGACGGCGACGCTCGCCGTCGTCGCGCTCCTGGTCCTGCTCGCCGCGACCGTGCTGTCGGCGAGCGGCGTCGGTCCGGGGGCCTGGTGGAGCCCGGCGAGCGAGCGCCCCGTCTTCTCGCTCGTGTTGGTCGCAACCGGTGCACTCGCCCTCGTCGGGGCTTGGGCGCTGAACCGACCCGCGGAGCTCGTGCTGCGTCCGAGCCGACCGGTCCGCGTCCCCCGGCAGTCGTTCGCCGCGGTCCTGACGGCCTACGCCCTCGGGGTCAGCCGGTCGGTGATGGCGCGCAGCACCATCGTGACGGCGGTCCTGACGCCGCTGCTCGTGCGGGTCGGCGGGGTCGAGGTCACGATGAGCATCGCGTTCTTCGTCACGGCGGCGGCCGCTGCCGTACTGGGCGCCAACGGGTTCGCCTACGACGGCGGGGCGTCGGTCTGGCTGCTAGGCAAGACCTCGCGCGGGCGGATGCTCGTCGCCCGCGTGATCGTGACGTTCGCCTGGGCGCTGGTGCTCGCCCTCGTCGCCGCAGGCAGCGCCGCGCTGGTGGGCGCCGCCCCTCCGTCCGACCTGCTCCCGGAGCTGGTGCTCACTGCGCTCGCGGCCTCGCTGGCGGGGCTGGTGCCGTCGGTACGGCGGCCGACCCCGACCGACTTCGACTCGTTCCGTGCGCAGCCCGCGCCCGTGGCGTCGGCGATGGGGACGCTGTTCCGGTCGGTGGCGCTGACGGTGGCGATCCTGGCCGTCCCGCTGCCGTGGGCCGTCGTGGTCGTCGCCGCGTACGCCGCGGTGGCGGGCCTGCACGCCCGCTGGCTGCTGCGCGACCCGGTCCCGCTCGCCGCGCTGGCGTAGCGGCCGCGCTTGTCGCGGACCCCGCGCGCCCGACGCGCGGCTGGTGTTGGATGCGCTTGTCCCTCCGCTGAAGGAGTCCGCATGGCCCGTCCGCAGCCGCTCACCCCCGACGACGTGCGCCAGGGGGTGTTCGACGGGTCGATCGACACCGTCGCCGTCGCCCTCACCGACATGCAGGGCCGGCTGCAGGGCAAGCGGATCGACGCCGACTACTTCGTCGAAGAGGTGATGACCGGCCACACCGAGGGCTGCAACTACCTGATGGCCGTCGACGTCGACATGAACACCGTCGACGGCTACGCGATGAGCTCCTGGGAGCGCGGGTACGGCGACATGGTGATGACGCCCGACCTGACGACGCTCCACCGCGTCTCCTGGCAGCCGGGGACCGTCGGCGTGCTGTGCGACCTGTCGACGGAGGAGGGCGAGCCGGTCGCCCCGTCACCGCGCCAGGTGCTGCGGCGCCAGCTCGAACGGCTCAGCGCCGCAGGCATGGGCGCGTTCGCCGGCACCGAGCTGGAGTTCATCGTCTTCCAGGACACGTTCGACGAGGCGTGGCTGTCCGCCTACCGGGACCTCACGCCGGCCAACCTCTACAACGTCGACTACTCGATGCTCGGCACCGCGCGGATCGAGCCGCTGCTGCGCCGCATCCGGCGGGCGATGGCCAGTGCGGGCATGGTCGTGGAGAGCGCGAAGGGCGAGTGCAACCTCGGCCAGCACGAGATCGCGTTCAAGTACGCGGACGCGCTGCGCACGTGCGACAACCACGTCGTCTACAAGAACGGCGCGAAGGAGATCGCCGCGCAGGAGGGCATGTCGCTCACCTTCATGGCGAAGTACAACGAGCGCGAGGGCAACTCCTGCCACATCCACCTGTCGTTCCGCGGGGCGGACGGCTCGATGGTCATGGCCGACCACGACGACCACGAGCAGGGCCTGTCCGACCTTGGTCGGCACTTCATCGCCGGCCAGCTCGCCCACGCCCGCGAGCTGACCCTCATGTACGCCCCGCAGATCAACTCGTACAAGCGGTACGTCGAGGGCTCGTTCGCCCCGACGGCGATCCGCTGGGGTCGTGACAACCGCACGTGCGCCTTCCGGCTCGTCGGCCACGGCCAGTCGCTGCGCCTGGAGAACCGCGTGCCCGGCGGCGACGTCAACCCGTACCTCGCCGTCGCGGGCATGGTCGCGGCCGGCCTCGACGGGATCGAGCGCGAGCTGCCGCTGGAGGACGCGTTCGTCGGCAACGCCTACGGCTCGGACTCCGAGCACGTGCCCTCCTCCATGAGCGAGGCGCTGGACCTGTGGACGGGCTCGGCGTGGGTGCGCGAGACCTTCGGCGACGAGGTCCAGGACCACTACGCGAACATGGCGCGGGTCGAGCTCGCGGCCTTCGGCAGCGCGGTCACGGACTGGGAGCGCTTCCGCAGCTTCGAGCGGCTGTAATTACCCTCGGCACGTCCGTCCCAGGCGAGGAGCCTTCATGCACGACGTCATCAACCCGGCCACGGAGCAGGTCATCGCGTCGGTCCCCCAGACCGACCGCGAGGGCGCTGACGCGGCCATCGCCCGGGCGCACGAGGCCCTGCCCGCCTGGCGCGCCGTGGCCCCCGGCGACCGCGCCACCCTGCTGCGCCGGTTCTCCGACGTGGTGCGCGACCACGTGGAGGAGCTGGCCCAGCTGGAGGTCGCCAACTCCGGGCACACCATCGGGAACGCGCGCTGGGAGGCCACCAACGTCGCCAACGTGCTGGCGTACTACGCGGGCGCGCCGGAGCGGCTGTTC
>JAFIHP010000130.1 GCA_017849335.1 Actinomycetales bacterium
CACTCGGCGTGACGGTGTCGCGGCTGGCCAGCGGCCTGCCGGGCGGCGGCGACCTCGAGCCCGCCGACGAGGGGACCCCGGGTCGCGCGGTCGAGGGCCGGCGCCAGGTCACCTGCCCCCTCTTCGTTTGTCCCGGCGGGCGGGACGAACGAAACAATCTGCGGTGGTTCGGGCCGGATTCCTGCCTTTGTCCCGCCCGCCGGGACGAACAGCGGAGGGCGGGGCCCCATCGACCAGGAGGAAACCGCTTGCACGGCAACGGGTAGACTGCGCCATCGTGTCCCTGATCGTGCAGAAGTACGGTGGTTCGAGCGTCGCTGACGCCGCCAGCGTAAAGCGCGTCGCCCGCCGGATCGTCGACACCAAGAAGGCCGGCCACGACGTCGTCGTCGTGGTCTCCGCGATGGGGGACACCACCGACGAGCTCCTCGACCTCGCCGAGCAGGTGTCGCCGCTCCCGCCGGCCCGCGAGCTCGACATGCTGCTGACGGCCGGCGAGCGTATCTCCATGGCGCTGCTGGCGATGGCGATCTCCGACCTCGGTGCCGAGGCCCGGTCGTACACCGGCTCGCAGGCCGGGCTGATCACCGACTCCAAGCACGGTGCCGCACGCATCATCGACGTCACTCCCGGACGGATCCAGCAGGCCATCGCCGAGGGCGCCATCCCGATCGTGGCGGGCTTCCAGGGCGTGGCGCAGGACACCAAGGACGTCACGACCTTGGGTCGCGGCGGCTCGGACACGACGGCGGTCGCGCTCGCGGCGGCGCTCGACGCCGAGGTCTGCGAGATCTACACCGATGTCGACGGCGTCTTCAGCGCCGACCCGCGGGTGGTGCCGGCTGCGCGCAAGGTCCCGTTCATCACGTACGAGGAGATGCTCGAGCTGGCCGCCGTCGGGGCGAAGGTCCTGCACCTGCGGTGCGTCGAGTACGCACGCCGGTTCGACCTCCCGATCCACGTCCGGTCGTCGTTCTCCCAGCACACCGGCACGCTCGTCCTGTCGCCCGAGGCCCTCGCGGCCGCCATCGCCGAAGGAACCGCCATGGAACAGCCGATCATCTCCGGGGTCGCCGCCGACGTGAACGACGCGAAGATCACCGTCGTCGGTGTCGCGGACAAGCCCGGCGAGGCAGCGGCGATCTTCCGTTCGCTCGCGGGGGCGGGCATCAACGTCGACATGATCGTGCAGAACGTGTCCGCGGCATCGACCGGTCGCACCGACGTCACCTTCACGTGCCCGCAGGGCAGCGCGGCGACGGCCATGAAGGCCCTCGACGCCGAGCGCGAGACGATCGGCTTCGAGTCCCTGCGCGTCGACGACCAGATCGCCAAGGTGTCGCTCGTCGGCGCGGGCATGCGATCGCACCCCGGGGTCTCCGCGACCTTCTTCCAGGCGCTCGCCGACTCCAGCATCAACGTCGAGATGATCTCGACGTCGGAGATCCGGATCTCGGTCGTCACGCGGGTCGACGACGCGCAGCGTGCCGTGAAGGCCCTGCACACCGCGTTCGGGCTGGACGCCGACGGCGAGGCCGTCGTCTACGGCGGGACGGGACGATGAGCCGCACGGTCGCGGTCGTCGGCGCGACGGGCCAGGTCGGCGCCGTCATGCGGCGGCTGCTCGACGAGCGTGACTTCCCGGCCGACCGCGTGCGGTTCCTGGCCTCGGCCCGCTCGGCCGGCACGACGCTGCCCTGGCGCGGCGAGGAGATCCTCGTCGAGGACGCCGCCGAGGCGGACCTGGCCGGCATCGACATCGCCCTGTTCTCCGCGGGTGGGTCGACCTCGAAGGCGCTGGCGCCCGCGTACGCCGCGGCGGGCGCGGTCGTCGTCGACAACTCGTCGGCGTGGCGCATGGATCCCGACGTGCCGCTCGTGGTCAGCGAGGTCAACCCGCACGCGATGCGGGATCGTCGCAAGGGGATCATCGCCAACCCGAACTGCACGACGATGGCCGCGATGCCGGTGCTGCAGCCGCTGCACGCGCACGCGGGCCTGCGCCGCCTCGTCGTCAGCACGTACCAGGCGGTCTCGGGCAGCGGTCTGGCCGGCGTGGAGGAGCTGGAGACCCAGGTCCGGTCCGCGGTCGAGCAGGACGTCGCGGCACTGACGCACGACGGGTCGGCGGTCGACTTCCCCGCACCGAAGAAGTACGTGCGTCCGATCGCGTTCGACGTGGTCCCCCTCGCGGGCAGCATCGTCAACGACGGGTCGTGGGAGACCGACGAGGAGCAGAAGCTCCGGAACGAGAGCCGCAAGATCCTCGGCATCCCGGACCTGCTGGTCTCCGGCACGTGCGTGCGGGTGCCGGTCTTCAGCGGGCACTCGCTGTCCATCAACGCCGAGTTCGACCGGCCGATCACCGTGGCCGAGGCGACGGCCCTGCTCGCCGACGCCCCCGGCGTGGAGCTGTCGGACGTGCCGACGCCGCTGCAGGCCGCCGGTGCCGACCCGTCGTTCGTGGGCCGGATCCGGCAGGACGCCAGCGTGCCCGGTGATCGCGGGCTCGTGCTGTTCGTCAGCAACGACAACCTCCGCAAGGGCGCCGCGCTCAATGCCGTTCAGATCGCCGAACTCCTCGTCGCCGGCCTCTGACTGCCGCCGAGGCGCTACCCCGCCGAGGCGCCTGGAAGGGTCGTCAAAACGGGCATTACGCCCGGAATAGCGACCATTCCAGGCGTCTCGCGGGTCAGGGCGTGATGGTCAGTCGGAGGTCGCGGCCCAGGAACGCCGCGTAGCGCTCGAACGACACCCGTGCCGCGTCGACCTCGTCCCCGGTGAGCGGGCGGATCGGCTCCACGGCGACGTCGACGCGGCTTGAGCGCAGCGTGCGCGTCCACGTCGCCGCGACGATCCCGTCGACGACGACGGTCGCCCGGAACATCCCGTTGCCTCCCGGGACGACCTGCTCCATCGCGCCGGCGGGCACGTGCAGGGCGCGGTCCTTGTAGCCGAGCACGAGCTCGTCGAAGCCGGGCAGCGCGACGACCTGCGGTGCCCGGAGCTCGCCGTCGCGGATCAGCTCGGCGAGCTCGGTCGTCGCCCACAGCGCCTCGGGTCCGTCGGTGAGGGGGACGAGCCGGCCGGCGTTCGCGGCGGCACCCGCCCGGGCGTCCGTCAGCGTCAGCCCGCTCCAGCCCGCGAAGTCGCGCAACGACACCGGCCCGTGCCCGCGCACGTAGCGCAGCAGAAGCTCGGCGACGGCCTCGCTCCTGTCCAGGGTCAGCTGGACGGGAGCCCAGTCGTCGATGCGGGCGAAGGTCTGCGCCGTGCCTCGCTGAGGTCCGATGCAGGTCACGCCGGTCTGCGCGGCGTACCAGAGCAGGTGGTACCCCCGCTGCCCGGACGTGTCGACCCCGGCTCCCTCGATCGTGGCCAACGCCTCGGCTCGCGTCAGGAGCCGCCCGCCCGCGAGGGCGGTGTCGAGGGAGGCAGCCGCCCGGTCGGCGTCCGCGAGCGACAGCCCCAGTTGCTCGCGCCGCCGTACGGAGGTGGTCAGGGTGCGCACCCCTGTCAGGTCCAGGAGCCAGCGGACGTCGGTCGCGGGAACGACGTGGATCGTGCCGCGCATCGGCCACGTGCGCACGAGGTCGCCGCGCTCGAACGCGTCGAGCACATCGGTCTCGGCCGCGCCTTCGCACCGGACGCCGAGCGACCAGTGGCCGCTCGCGACGTCCTGGGCCTGCATCGCGCCGAACCAGCGGGCGACCTCCAGCGGCGTACGCCGATCGGGCGCGTCGAGCAGCAGGCTCACCATGCGCGCCCGGCGCACCTGCCTCGCCGGGACCGGGTCAGGCATCGGCCGGGTTGCGCAGGATGCTGACGGCGAAGTCGGCGTCGGGTCGCCACGGGCGAAGATCCCAGGTCGCGAACCGCTGCTCGAGGACGAAGCCGGCGTCGGCCAGATGCCGGTCGAAGTCGCCGAGGTCGTAGCGATCGGTGTGGAAGCCGACCGCCGCGAACCCGTCCGGCCGAAGGTGCGACCGCAGGCGGGCCAGCACCGTGGTCTCCGTCCCCACGGCGACGAACGCCATCACGTTGCCCGCGACGACGGCAGCGTCGAACGGCTCCGGCTCGTCCAGCGTGACGAGGTCGAGCTCCGCGAGGTCGGCGACGATCCAGCGTGGTCCGGGATGGTCCTCCTCGGCTGCCGCGATCAGCTCGGGATCGACGTCGACACCGACCACGGTGTGACCGACAGCGTGCAGGTAGCCGCCGACCCGGCCCGGGCCGCAGCCGGCGTCGAGCACGCGCGAGCCGCGGGCGAGCATGGCGTCGACCAGCCGCGCTTCGCCGACGAGGTCGGCGCCGTCAGCGGCCATCGCGCGGAATCGCTCGATGTACCACTGCGAGTGGCCGTCCTTGGTGTCGGTGAACCAGCGCGGAGGTGTACTCACGGGTCGACGCTACGCCGGTCCGGCGACGCGGAGGACGTGCGGATCACGGTCGTCGTGTAGCCCCGTGCCCGCGACGACGAGGTCGACGCGTGTCCATGGACGGTCGTGGGCCAAGAACGGCTCCTCGGCCGCCATCCAGTCGTCCCAGTCCGACATCGCGGCCTCGCGGCTCCCCAGGCGCGCGGTGTCGCGGGCCAGGCCGCGCGCGGTCGCGACCTCGCGGTCGCTGGCGACCCAGATCGCGATGTCGAGGTGCGGGCGCAGCCGTGCCTGCGCGACGCCTACGCCCTCGACCAGGATCACGCTGACGTCGGCGGGGTAGTCGAGGTGGCCGTCCCTCCCGCGAGCAACCCAGCCCGGGGGACGGTAGGCGCGCACGTCGGCGCCGCTCAGGAGCGGGACCAGGACGTCGTCGAGGAGGACGTCCGGCCAGTCGAAGTGGCTGTGCCACCAGGCGATGTCGTCGGTGTGCACGACGGCGGCAGGGACGAGCAGCTCCGCGAGGCGCCCGGCGAGGGTCGTCTTGCCGGACGCCGACCGACCGTCGATGCCGACCACGGGAACGCGACCTCGCGGCGCGGCGACCGAGAGCACCACGGCCGCGAGGTCGGCATCGGCGACCTCGCGCCAGTCCCAGGTCGACGGCTCGTCGTCGGTCATGCCGTGGACGGGACCGCGTAGCCGAAGGACTGGTAGTCGCGGGCGTAGATCGTGGCGACCTGGTCGAGCAGGGCCGGTGTGTAGTACTCGGCGATCCGGGTCCGAGCCCCGGTCGATTTGCGGCAGTAGAACTGCTCCTGCAGGTCGGTGATCCCGGTGAGCTCGCCGACCCGGGCCCACGACGCGTCGAGCTCCTCGAGCCGGATGACCGCGTCGTACGGCACGATCCCCAGGCCGACGTGGTCGGCCTCGCGGCGCCAGTGCGGGTCCTGGTCGCGGGACTTCTGCGCGCCCACCACGTCGAGGAACTGGGCGAGCGTCACGTCCGCCGCCGCGACGTCGCGGCCCGTGGATGCGGCGATGGCCTCGACGATGGGCGCACTCTGCTTCAGCCCCTGCCCGACCTTCTCGATGAAGCCGGACAGCACCCGTGCGGCCGGCTCGCGCACGACCGTGAAGCGCCGGTAGTCCGCGGACGTCAGCACGTGCTCGAGCAGGTCTGCGGGCAGCTGGAACGGCTTGACGAACGGCGTCGCGGCCATGCGGTCGTGCGGGTTCTCCTGGACGCGGCCCACCATCGCCGGTCCCATGCGGGCCGCCTCCAGGCCGCCCAACGTGGCCTTCATCGTCCCGCAGCCGGCCTTGGGCACCTCGACGTAGACGTACCGGTTCACCAGCGAGATGTGGGTGTGGAGGTTGACCGAGCGCCAGCCCATCGACGCGACCCAGGCACGGGTGACCGGGCCGAGGTCAGCGCGGTCGGGCCGCCGGTCGGGAACACTCACGCGGACGAGGCTACCGGCGCCCGCCGCGGACCCACCGGCCGCGGTGTTGAGGTTCCGGGCGATTCACGGGGACTGAATCGCTCTCAACCTCAACAGCGCGGGGTGGGTGGAGAGGACTCCGACAGCGCAGCAGGGGCCGACCGGGCGGTCGACCCCTGCTGTGTGGTCGGGGTGGCGGGATTTGAACCCACGGCCTCTTCGTCCCGAACGAAGCGCGCTACCAAGCTGCGCCACACCCCGAAGGCCTCGCGGAGTCTAGCCCAGCCGTGCGTTCGGACCCGACTCCGGGGCTGCCTCAGCCGCGGGCGGTCAGGGTGAGGAGCGTCGCCTCCGGGCGGCACGCGAACCGCACCGGGGCGTAGGGCGACGTGCCGAGCCCGGCGGACACGTGCAGGGCCGCGTCGCCGTGGGTCGACAGGCCCTTGGCCTTCGAGCGGGGCAGGTCGCAGTTCGTGACGAGTGCGCCGACGCCCGGCACGCACAGCTGGCCGCCGTGGGTGTGGCCCGCGAGGACGAGGTCCGCCCCGTCGACGGCCATGGCGTCCAGCACACGCAGGTACGGGGCATGGGTCACGCCGAGCGCGAGGTCCGCGTCCGCAGCGAACGCCCCGGCCACGTCGTTGTACCGGTCCCTGCGGATGTGCGGGTCGTCGACCCC
>JAFIHP010000131.1 GCA_017849335.1 Actinomycetales bacterium
GACCTTCGCCGTCACCGCCTCCCGCGCCCACGCCTCGACCCCGGCCACGTACGCCGCGAACCGCTGCACCTGCTGCAGGTACGTGACGGCCTCGTCCGCCGTAAGCGCACCCAGCTCGATCCGGTCCAGATCGCACAACAGCCCACTGTCGACCGGCCGCGCACACGCCATCCCCAACCGCACCGCGTCGTCGACCACGACCTCGTCCCCGGCGGCACCCTCATCGGGGCCGCCGGGAAGCTCGGGACCGTCTTCGAACATGCGTACAGAATACCCGACCCCGCTGACAATCGCCACACGCTTGCACCACGATCACGTTGCGGCGCAACACCTTTCGATCGTTCGCGCTCGCGCGCGCTACGCGTTCTTCGCCTCGACCACAGCCGCGTAGACCTCCCGCCGCGGTACCCCGGCGCGACGCGCCACCTCGGCGATCGCCTCCTTGCGGGTGCTCCCCGTGGCCTCGACGACGCGCACCTGCTCGACCCAGTCGGCGGGGTCGGCCAGGCCGGCCGCCTCGCGCTGCTCCTGGGCGTCGGCTCCTGCGACGACCACCGTGATCTCGCCGCGCACACCGTCCGCCGCCCAGGCGGCCAGGTCCGCGAGCGTGCCGCGGCGGACCTCCTCGTACGTCTTGGTCAGCTCGCGGCACACGGCTGCCGGGCGACCGGTTCCGAGTCCCTCCGCGAGCGCGGCGAGCGTGGCGGGCAGCCGGTGCGGGGCCTCGAAGAAGACCATGGTTCGCGGCTCGGCCGCGAGCTCGTGCACCCGCGCGGCCCGCTCGCCCGCGCGGCGGGGCAGGAAGCCCTCGAAGCAGAAGCGGTCGACGGCGAGCCCGGAGACCGCCAGCGCCGCGAGCACCGCGGACGGACCCGGGAGCACCGACACCGGGACGCCCGCGTCGACCGCAGCGCGCACGAGCCGGAACCCGGGGTCGCTCACGGTCGGCATGCCCGCGTCGGAGACGACGAGCACGGTCGCTCCGTCCCGCGCAGCCGCCACCAGGTCCCCGACGCGGTCGGCCTCGACTGCGTCGTAGAACGACACGATTCGACCGGCGATCCGGACACCGAGGTCACCGGCCAGCCGCCGGGTACGACGGGTGTCCTCGGCCGCGACGACGTCTGCCGTCGCCAGCGCCTGGACCAGGCGCGCGGACGCGTCGCCCGGATCGCCCAACGGCGTCGCGGCCAGCACGACGCGCCCGGTCACCGCCACGGATTCATCCTGGCAGCCCACATACGATGTCGCGGTGACCGGGACGCCGCCGAGCGACGAGACGCCGAGCGACGAGACGTCCGGGGCCCCTGTCGCCGTCGCCGAGCCGCCGACGTTCGCGCCACGGCGGGACGAGGCCACGCTGGTCGAGCGACTGCGGGTGCCCATGCCCTCGCGGGGCCTGGTCGGCTGGATCGGCCCGCTCGTCGTCACCCTCATCGGCGGCCTGCTCCGGTTCGTCGACCTGGGGCGCCCCCACGACATCATCTTCGACGAGACGTACTACCCGAAGGACGCGCTCTCGCTCCTGAAGTACGGCTACGAGCAGAAGTTCGTCGAGAACGCCAACGCCCTGATCCTCGGCTCGAACGGTGACTGGCGCAGCCTGAACCTGTTCACCGACGCCCCGAACTTCGTCGTCCACCCGCCGTTCGGGAAGTGGACGATCGCGGTCGGCGAATGGCTCTTCGGCGCGACTCCCTTCGGCTGGCGGTTCTCGGTGGCGGTCCTCGGGACGCTGTCGATCCTCATGGTCGCCCGGATCACCCGCCGGCTGACACGGTCGGACCTCATCGGAACCCTCGCCGGCCTGCTGCTCGCGGTCGAGGGCATGCACCTGGTCCTCAGCCGCACCGGACTGCTCGACATGGTGCTGACGTTCTGGGTCATCGCGGCGTTCGGCTTCCTCCTCCTCGACCGGGACCGAACGCGCTCCCGACTCGCCTCGATGGTCGAACGCGACGGGCTGGCGTCAGTCGCCACCACCTGGGGTCCGCGCCTGGGCGTACGTCCGTGGCGCTGGGCGGCCGCGGTGAGCCTGGGCCTGGCATGCGGGGTCAAGTGGTCCGCGCTGTGGTTCATCGCCTTCTTCGTCCTGCTCACGCTGCTGTGGGACGTCTCGGCCCGCCGGGTCATCGGGGTCGGCCGGCCGTGGCGCGCGACCATCCTGCGGGACGCTCCGGTCACCGGCCTGTCCATGGTGGCCATCGCCGCGGTGGTCTACCTGTCGACCTGGACCGGCTGGCTGCTGACCAGCGGCGGGTACGACCGCGCGTGGGCGGACACCCAGCCCGCGTCCTGGATCCCGGCCGCCCTGCGGTCGCTGTGGCACTACCACGCCGAGGCGTGGCACTTCCACGTCAACCTCGACTCCGCGCACCCGTACTCCAGCAACGCGCTGTCGTGGCCGTTCCAGGCCCGGCCCACCTCGTTCTACTACCAGGGCATCAAGGACCACTCGCAGGGCTGTGACATCGACAGCTGCTCGAGCGCCGTGACCGCCCTGGGCAACCCCCTCATCTGGTGGTTCGGGATCGTCGCGGTGCTGTACCAGGCCTGGCGCTGGGTCGGCCGACGCGACTGGCGCTCGGGCGCGGTGGTCGTGGCGATCGCCGCGGGCTGGATCCCGTGGCTGCTGTACCTCGACCGCACGATCTTCACGTTCTACACCGTGGTCATCTCCCCGTTCCTGGTCATGGCGGTCGCCATGACGCTGGGGGCGATCCTCGGCCCGGCCGGCGCTCC
>JAFIHP010000018.1 GCA_017849335.1 Actinomycetales bacterium
ACTACGTCGGGACCCAGCTGCGAGGCTGGGACGCCGCGACGTTCCGTACTGCCAGCGACCCGGCCATGCGCTCCACCGTGGTCGCCCTGACGATCTTCGAGTCCACCCCGTCGTGGCCGCGCCTGCGCGAGCGGATGGAGCGGCTGACGCTGTTCGTCCCGACGTTGCGGATGAAGCCGCTGTTCGGCGCGCTGGGCATGTCGGCCCCCCGGATGGCGGTCGACCCGGACTTCGACCTCGACGTCCACCTGCGGCGCTACCGGCTGCCCGAGGGGGCGGGCTGGCGCGACCTGCTCGACGACGCCCGGCGCATGAGCCTGACCGACTTCGACAACAGCCGTCCGCTGTGGGAGGCCGCGCTGGTCGAGGGGCTTCCGGACGGCCAGGCGGCGCTGCTGCTGAAGCTCCATCACTCGATCGCCGACGGCCAGGCGACCGTCGCGATGGGCCTGGCGCTCTTCGAGTTCGGTCCCGAGCCGGACCCGGGGGAGGCGACGCCCCCCGATCCGCCGGACGCCGAGGACGTCGGCCGGCGCGACGTCACCTACGCCAACCTGGCCGACAGCCTGCGGTTCGGGGCGGATGTGGCCGTCTCGACTGTCCGCGGGGCACTCGACTTCGCCCGCGGCACGATCACCGAGACGCGGTCGACCTGGGGTCGCGCCCTCTCGACGCTGACGTCGATCGGCCGCGTGGCGGCCGTGCCGGAGGGCCCGCTGTCACCGGTCCTCATCGGCCGCGGGACGACCTACCGCTTCGGGGCCTTCGACGTTCCGTTCGAGGCCATCCGGGGCGCCGCCAAGGAGCGCGGGCTGAGCGTCAACGACGCGTTCATGGCGTCGGTCGCGACCGGCATGGACGCCTACCACCGCCGGCACGGGGTCGTGGCGGAGGAACTGCGCGTCAACGTCCCGATCAGCCTGCGCGGCGACGCCGGCGACCGGAGCGGTCGCGCGTCCAACTCCGTCAGCATCGCCCGGTTCCCGATGCCGGTCGCGGGCCTGTCGACGGACGAGCTCATGGCCCAGGCGCACGACCTCGTCGCCAAGTGGAAGGCCGAGCCGGCCATCCGGCTGGCCGACCCGCTCGCCGAGGTGAGCTGGCTCGTCCCGGTGCCGATGCTCGCCCAGGCGGCCCGGGCGTCGGACGTGACGACCAGCAACGTGCCCGGTCCGCCGGTGCCGCTGTACCTGGCGGGTGCCCGCATGGTCGCCGCGTACCCGCTTGTCGCCACCATCGGCGCGGCCGTGAACATCTCAATGGTCACCTACGACGGAAGCGCCTGCGTCGGCGTCTCGTCCGACGACCGGGCGTGCACCGACCTCGACGACCTGGTCGAGGACCTTCGCTCCGGTTTCGCGACGGTGACCGGCGCCGCGGTCGGCCCGGCCGACCGGTTCGCCTGACGGCGCGGCGCTGCCGGGGCGTCGGCCGGCCTCGCTAGGGTGAGCGAACAGGTGTTCGGGTGCCGAGGGAGGTCACGTGCGGGTGCTGGGGATCGACCCCGGACTGACCCGATGCGGCGTCGCCGTGGTCGACGGGGCACCGGGTCGCACGCCGGCGGCGGTGCATTTCGGCGTCGTCCGGACCGGCGCGGACGAGCCCGTGGAGGAGCGGCTGACGGCGCTGTCGGCAGAGCTGGCCCTGCTCGTGGACGAGCACCAGCCCGACGCGATCGCGATCGAGCGGGTGTTCAGCCAGCACAACGTCCGGACCGCCGTGGGTACCGCCCAGGCCGCGGCGATGGGTCTGCTGCTCGCCGGGCAGCGGCGCATCCCGGTGGCGCTGCACACCCCGACCGAGGTCAAGGCGGCCGTCACGGGGAGCGGGCGGGCGGACAAGTCGCAGGTGACGTCCATGGTGACGCGGATCCTGCGGCTGCCAGGCCCGCCCCGGCCGGCCGACGCCGCCGACGCGCTCGCCATCGCGATCTGCCACCTGTGGCGCGGGCAGGCGCAGCGTCGGCTCGACGCGGCCGTCGCTGCGATGTCGGCAGGTGCTCGGTGATCGCATTCGTGCGCGGCACGGTCGCGCACGCCGGCCTCGACCACCTCGTCGTCGATCTCGGGGCGGTCGGCGTGACCGTCCAGTGCACGCCGGCGACGGCCCTGTCGGTCCGTGCCGGGGACCATGTCGAGCTGACGACCTCCATGGTCGTCCGCGAGGACGGCTGGACGCTGTACGGCTTCGCCGACCCCGACGAGCGCGCCGTGTTCGAGCAGGTGCAGACCGTCAGCGGCATCGGACCGCGCATCGCCCTCGCCCTGCTCGGCACGCTGGCGCCCGACGAGCTGCGGCGCGCGGTCGCCTCGGGCGACGAGCGCGCCCTGACAGCGGTGCCCGGCATCGGTCGCAAGGGCGCCCAGCGCCTTCTGCTGGAGCTCGCGGACCGTCTCGGTCCTCCCTCCGGAGGCGCGACGGCCGTCCTCCGGTCCGGCGGCGTGCCGAGCGGCTGGCAGCAGTCGGTCTCCGCCGGTCTCGTCTCGCTCGGCTGGTCCGCCCGCGAGGCGGACGCAGCGGTCGAGCAGCCGGACCCCGTCCTGGTGGCCCAGGCGGACGCCGACGGTGACCGCGCCGACGTGGGCGCTCTCCTCAAGGCCGCGCTGCGCGGGCTGGACCGGGCATGACGCTCACGCCCGATGCCGAGCCCGACGACGTCGCCGTCGAGGGTGCGCTGCGCCCGACCTCGCTGGGCGAGTTCGTCGGCCAGGACCGCGTGCGCTCCCAGCTGGGCCTGGTCCTCGAGGCGGCGCGCCGTCGGGGCCGGGCGGCCGACCACGTGCTGCTGTCCGGACCGCCCGGTCTGGGGAAGACGACGCTGGCCGGCATCATCGCGGCCGAGCTCGGGGCGCCGCTGCGCATCACCGCCGGACCGGCGCTGCAGCACGCGGGCGACCTGGCGGCCGTCCTGTCCAGCCTGCAGGCGGGTGAGGTCCTCTTCATCGACGAGATCCATCGCACGGGGCGGGCCGCCGAGGAGCTGCTCTACCTGGCCATGGAGGACTTCCGGATCGATGTCGTCGTGGGCAAGGGACCCGGCGCCACGGCTATCCCGGTGCCGCTCGAGCCCTTCACCCTGGTGGGTGCCACCACCCGTGCCGGTCTGCTCCCGGGCCCGTTGCGCGACCGGTTCGGGTTCACGGCGCACCTGGACTTCTACGACGCCGCGGACCTCGAGGTCATCCTCGTGCGGTCGGCCGCCCTGCTCGCCGTCCCGACCGAGTCCGGCGGGATCGCCGAGATCGCCGGCCGATGCCGCGGGACTCCCCGGATCGCCAACCGGCTGCTGCGCCGCGTGCGCGACTGGGCCCAGGTGCACGGCGACGGCGTCGTCAGCAGCTCCAGCGCGCGTGCCGCGCTGGAGCTGTACGAGGTCGACGCCCTGGGACTGGACCGCATCGACCGCGCGGTGCTCGACGCGCTCGTCCGTCGGTTCGGCGGGGGACCGGTCGGGCTGTCCACGCTGGCGGTGGCGGTCGGCGAGGAGCCGGAGACGGTCGAGACCGTGAGCGAGCCGTTCCTGGTGCGCCTCGGCCTGCTCCTGCGGACGCCGCGAGGCCGGGTCGCGACCCCGGCCGCGTGGGCGCACGCCGGCCTCACGCCGCCGCCCGCGGACCCCGTCGACCAGCAGACCTTCGACCTCGACTGACCGGGCCGCGGTCGCTCAGGTAGCCTCATTCGACCGACGCGTCCATCCGGGCGCGCATGACGAGAGGTCAGATGCGTGGATCCGTCCGGGCTGCTGCTTATCGCCGCGGCGGGTGTCGCGTTCTACTTCCTCATCATTCGTCCCCAGAAGAACCGGCAGCGTCAGCAGGCCGAGCTCATGCGGAACCTGCAGCCGGGCACCGAGGTCATGACGACCGCCGGGATGTTCGGCACGATCGCGGTCGTCACCGACGACCAGATCAGCCTCGAGGTGTCTCCGGGCGTGTTCGTGCGCGTCGTCCCGCAGGCGATCGGCAAGGTCATCGAGCCGTCGGCGCCCGTCGAGGAGGCCGACGAGCCGGCGTCGACGGGTGACGCCGAGCCCGAACCGAAGCCCCCCGTAGACTGACCGCCGCCTTCGTCCCACACCCCGCCTCGGGCGGTCGGTGGCGGACGCCGTAGGGCTGGAGCACAAAGGAGCACCGTGGCGCCATCGCCCCCGAGCAGGCCCGGACGGCTGCTGCTCGCCCTTCTCGCGGTCGTCATCGCGCTCACCGCGGCGGCGTTCTGGCCCGGAACCGATCACACGATCCGCCTGGGTCTGGACCTCCAGGGCGGTACGCAGGTCATCTTGAAGCCGACGCCGGTGACCGAGGGCGCGACGATCACCGAGGAGCAGCTCGCGCAGACGGTCTCGATCATCCGCCAGCGCGTCGACGGCCTCGGCGTCGCCGAGGCCGAGGTGACCACGCAGGGCTCCGGAAGCGGCGCCGTCATCGTCGTGTCGGTGCCGGGCGCGAACCAGGACCGGCTCGTCGACCTGGTGCAGAAGACCGCACGCCTGGACTTCCGGCCGGTCTACGCGCTGATGGGCCCGTCGCCGACGACCCCCACGGCCAGCGCCTCCGCGGATGCGAGCGCGACCCCGAAGCCGAGCGCGAGCCCGGAGCCGAGTGCGTCGACCGCGTCCGACACGCCGTCCGTCAGCCCGGCCCCGAGTCCCTCGGCGAGCCCGGTTTCCTCCGGGTCACCGGGGCGCGGCGCCGTGGTCGGCGCCGAGGGCACGGCCAGCCCGAGCCCGTCCGCCACGGCGAGCCCGTCGGCGAGCCCGAGCGCCTCGACGAGCACCGAGCCGGCACCGCTGATCCAGTCCACCGACAACTCCGCCGAGTACCAGGCGCAGATCGACGCCCTCGACTGCACGCTGCCGGCCAACTACACCGGCGGGCGCCCCGACGACCCGACCAAGTGGCTGGGCACCTGCCTGAACGACGGCACCGCGAAGTACAACCTGCAGCCGGCGACCATCCAGGGCACCAACGTGACCGGCGCGAACGCCGTGCTGCCGCAGAACGGCATCGGCTGGGTCGTGTCGCTGGACTTCGACTCCGACGGTGCGCGCGCGCTCACGAAGATGTCGCAGGACCTCGTCCAGCTCCCGGAGTGCGGGCAGGGCCAGAGCCCCTGCAACGCGTTCGCGATCGTGCTCGACGGCGTGGTCGTCTCGTCGCCCCGCTTCAACGAGGCGATCACGGGCGGCTCGGCGCAGATCGAGGGCAACTTCACGGCCGAGCAGGCCAAGGACCTCGCCAACGTGCTGAAGTACGGCGCGCTGCCCGTCACGCTGGAGCCGGTCGAGGTCACCACCGTGTCCCCGACCGTCGGTACCGACCAGCTCCATGCCGGCATCATCGCCGGCCTGCTGGGCCTGGCGCTGGTGGCGATCTTCCTGCTGCTCTACTACCGCGCGCTCGGCGTCGTGGCGGTCCTGTCGCTCGTGGTAGCCGGCATCATCACGTACCTGACCCTGGTCGTGATGAGCAAGACGATCGGACTGACGCTGTCGCTCGCCGGCGTCGCGGGTGCGATCGTCGCGATCGGCATCACCGCCGACTCGTTCATCGTCTACTTCGAGCGGATCCGCGACGAGATCCGCGAGGGCCGCTCGCTGCGGCAGGCCTGCGACTCCGGCTGGGTCCGCGCACGACGCACGCTGCTTGCCGCCGACTTCGTGTCGTTGCTCGCGGCGATCGTCCTGTACTTCCTGTCGGTCGGCAACGTCCGGGGCTTCGCCTTCGTGCTCGGTGTCACCACCGTCATCGACGTGCTCGTCGCGTTCTGGTTCTCGCATCCGCTGGTCGTC
>JAFIHP010000132.1 GCA_017849335.1 Actinomycetales bacterium
GCTCAAGCGTTGCCAGCAGGGTCGGCCCGTGGTACCAGGGCATCTGCGTGCTCGGGGCGATGACGTTCTCGCCCGTGACGGCGCTCACCGGGACCGCGAGGACCTCCGGCACGTCGAGCCGCGCGGCCGACGCCCGGACCGCCCCGACGATCTCCTCGAACGTCGCGTGCTCGTAGCCGACGAGGTCCATCTTGTTCACGGCGACGATGACCGTCTTCACGCCCATCAGCGCGCAGATGGTCAGGTGGCGGTGCGTCTGGGGCCGGACACCGCGGGCCGCGTCGACCATGAGCACGGCGACGTCGCCGTTCGACGCCGCGACGGCCATGTTGCGCGTGTACTGCTCGTGCCCCGGCGAGTCGGCGATCAGCACGCGCCGCCCGTTCGGCAGGTTCATGTGCCGGTACGCGACGTCGATCGTGATGCCCTGCTCGCGCTCGGCCTCCAGGCCGTCGGTCAGCAGCGAGTAGTCGATCTCGCCCACGGGGATCGTCGAGCCGCCGCGGCGCGTTCGCCGGGCGTACTCGAGCGTGTCCAGGGGCACGGAGTTGGTGTCCGCCAGCAGCCGGCCGATCAGCGTGGACTTGCCGTCGTCGACGGATCCGCACGTGACGAGGTGCAGGACGGGGGTCAGGGTCGCGGCCACTAGAAGTAGCCCTCCTTCTTCTTGCCCTCCATCGACTCGGCGCCACTCTCGCCGTCGATGAGCCGGCCCGATCGCTCGGAGTACTTGGCGCCGGCCATCTCGGCGACCAGCTGGTCCATCGTGTCCGCGGTCGACTCGACTGCGCCGGTGAGCGGGTAGCAGCCGAGCGTCCGGAACCGGACAACCCGCATCTGCGGCTCCTCGCCGTCACGCAGCGGGAACCGGTCGTCGTCGACCATGATCAACGTGCCGTCGCGCTCGACGACGGGGCGGGCCTTCGCGAAGTACAGGTCCGGAATCGGGATGTCCTCGCGCTGGATGTACTTCCACACGTCGAGCTCGGTCCAGTTCGACAGCGGGAACACGCGCATGGACTGACCCGGCGCGAGCTGGGTGTTCGCCGTCCGCCAGAACTCCGGCCGCTGCTTGCGCGGGTCCCACTGATGCCCGGGCTCGCGCAGGCTGAAGATGCGCTCCTTGGCGCGGCTGCGCTCCTCGTCGCGGCGGGCGCCGCCCATCGCCGCGTCGAACCCGTACCGGTCGATCCCCTCGCGCAGCGCCACCGTCTTCATCAGGCGCGTGTACTCGTGGGTGCCGTGGGTGAACGGCGTGACGCCCTCGGCGATGGCCGCGGCGTTCTGCGCGATGCGCAGGTCCAGGCCGAGCTCGCGCACCCGCCGGTCGCGGAACGCGATCATCTCGCGGAACTTCCACCCCGTGTCGATGTGCATCACCGGGAACGGGATGGGCGCCGGCGCGAACGCCTTCACCGCGAGGTGGAGCAGCACCGAGGAGTCCTTGCCGATGCTGTAGAGCAGTACCGGGTTCTTGAACGCCGCAGCGGTCTCCCGGTAGATGTGGATCGCCTCGGCCTCGAGCTCGTCGAGCACCGCGTCGTACGGCACCGACGCGACCGGCGTCGCGGTGGTCACAGTCGTTGGTTCCTCTCGTCTGCGGGGACGGTCCCCGTCAGCAGGCGCGACGAGCGCACCCTGGGTCGATCAGGCCTCGGAGTAGACCTCCATGGCCGGGCCGGCGGACAGGCTTCCGTCGCCGAAGGTCGGATCGGCCCCCCGGGCGGCCAGGGCCGCTGCGCGGGCCTCCCGCTTGGCACGGGCGACCTCCTCGCCCTCGGCGAGTAGGGCCGGGTCGACCGCGACGGGGTCGACGCGGTCGACGCCGTGCTTGGCGGTGATGTAGGCGTCGAGCTCCGGACCGCTCTCCCACGACGTGATCAGGCAGTAGCGGGGCTCCGGGCCCGGGTGCCAGACCGCGTGCCACAGCCGCTGCGTGTCGATGATCGCCTGCGTGCCGGCCGGGAGCGGGATCCGCGTCTCGGTCGTCGGGTCGTCGCGGTCCTCGCGCAGGACCATGAAGGTGTCCGGATCGTCGGTGAGGTTGAAGACCGCCCGCACGATCCAACCGGTTCCTTCGGGGTTCAGCCGGTTGTTGTCGTCGCGGTGCAGGTTGTAGAGCGCCTCGCCGTACGTGTTCGGCTGCAGCTCGATGACGCGGCAGCGGCCGATGTTGGCGCCGGGCTCCTGGGCCCGGGCGACCAGCCGCGGTGCCACGGCGACGTTCTCCTCGACCCAGACGCCGTCCTTGTCGGTCTTGGCGGGCGTGTGGTTCCAGAACCCGTTGCACTCGAGGTCGCCGTACGCACTGGCGAGCGGGGCGAAGCGGGTGTCACCGGACGACTTCCAGTCGACGTAGGTGATGTCCTCCCACTCGCGCGGATCGGCCGCCTGGTCGTACGCGTCGAGGATGACGTAGCCGGTCTCCGCGAAGATCGGCAAGGTGACGTAGTCCGCCGGATTCATGGGCACAAGTCTGTCATCCCGGTTGGGTTGGTCCCGACAAGGCGTACCGCGTCACATACAGGACGACAGCAGCGGCCACCGCCGCATTCAGCGACTCCGGCCCTGGCGCCATCGGGATACGGACGGCCAGGTCGGCCGCGGCGCGGGCCTGGGCCCCGACCCCGTGCGCCTCGGAACCGATGATCCAGCAGGTGCGATCCCCGACCGCGCCCGTGCCGACCGCGGCGAAGAGGTCGGTCGCGCCGTCGCCGGCGGTCACGACGATCTGTCGACCCGCGTCGCGCGCCCGGGCGGCCAGGTCGTCGATGGTGACGCCCGCGAGGACGGGGACGTCGAAGAGAGCGCCGGCAGTCGACCGGACGACCTTGCCGTTGTGGATGTCGGCGCTGCCGGGCGTGAGGAGCACGCCCGCGGCACCGACGGCGGCAGCGGTGCGGACGACCGTGCCGACGTTGCCCGGATCGCTGACCGCGTCGAGGACGACGACAGGGCCGTGCGCGCCGAGCACGTCGGAGAGCGCGGGGGGCGTGAGCAGGTCGCAGACGGCGAGGACACCTTGCGGCTGGGCGGTCTCC
>JAFIHP010000133.1 GCA_017849335.1 Actinomycetales bacterium
AGGACGAGGACGGCCACGCCGGCGATCGCCGCGAACGCCGAGGAGCGGGTGCCGGTGAGCAGCAGGACGAGTGCACCGACGCCCATCAGGGAGATGCGGGTCACCCAGCCCCGCGACGCCCCCCACACCACCAGCAGCACCGCGGCACTGGCCGTGACGTTCGGTGTGCGGAACGGACCGATCCAGCGTCCGACGAAGCCCAGGGGATCGGACAAGGGGACCCAGTAGTTCATCGCATCCCATGGCGTGCTCGTGCCGGCGCTGGCGCGGTCGAGCAACCCGGTCTGCTGGGCGACGAGCACGCCCACGAACAGGGCCGCCGTCGCCCAGGCGAGGACGTCGACGGCACGGGTGACGGCCGGGCCGCTCGGGCGCTTGGCGGCGACCAGGGCGAGGACCAGCGGGACGACGACGAGGCTGGCGTCGACGTTGTCGCCGTGCCGGACCGACGCCCACACGGCCGTGGCCCAGGCGAGCAGCCAGAACGCCAGGAACACGTAGGTCAGGGAGTCCCAGCGGGCCCGCGGGCGGAACACCACCCACACCGCGAGCGTCGCGACACCGCCGACCAGCATGCAGACGGTTGCGAGCGGCAGGCGGACGAGGTCGGCCGACGGCCACAGGAAGTCCAGCGCGCGCGCGACGACGACGGTCACGGCGAGCACGCTCAGGTAGGTGCCGTCGTCCGCCGCGAGCCAGGTCCGCAGGCGCATCCCCGCACTCTCTCGCATCACCCGCCGCAGGCGAGGATCCGGGTGCCCGCCGGCACTCGTGTCCGGACCACGCACTGTTCCCGCACCCGCCGACGGCCCTGTAGGAGAGGACGACCATGACCACGAGATCGCCCGGACGCGATTCCGCCGTCCTGCTGGGGCGGCCGTCCCTCGACGACGTCGTCGCCGTCGCGCGGCACGACGCGCCCGTCGCCCTGAGCCCGGACGCGCTCGAGCAGATGGCCGCGTCCCGGGCGCAGGTCGAGGCGCTCGCCGCGTCCGCGACGCCGGCCTACGGGATCTCGACCGGGTTCGGCGCGCTCGCGAACCGGCACATCCCGGTGGACCAGCGCGTGCAGCTCCAGCGCTCGCTCATCCGCTCGCACGCGGCCGGCACGGGCAGGGCGGTCGAGCGCGAGGTGGTGCGCGCGCTGATGCTGCTGCGGCTGAAGACGCTGGCGAGCGGGCGGACCGGTGTGCGGCCGCTCGTGGCCCAGACGCTCGCCGATCTCCTCAACGCGGGGATCACGCCGGTCGTGCACGAGTTCGGCTCGCTGGGATGCAGCGGCGACCTCGCTCCCCTCGCGCACTGCGCGCTCGTGCTGATGGGCGAGGGTCGCGCCACCGGCCCGGACGGCGTCGAGCGGCCCGTGCTCGAGCTGCTGGCCGAGGCCGGCATCGCGCCGGTCGAGCTGGTCGAGAAGGAGGGCCTGGCGCTCATCAACGGCACGGACGGCATGCTCGGCATGCTCGCCCTGGCGCTCGCCGACCTCGACCTCCTCACCGACACGGCCGACGTCGTCGCGGCGATGAGCGTCGAGGGCCTGCTGGGGACCGACCGCGTGTTCGAGGCCGACCTCCACGTCGAGCTGCGCCCGCACCCGGGCCAGGCGACGAGCGCGGCGAACATGCTGCGCACCCTCGCGGGGTCCGGGATCGTCGCGTCGCACCGCGCGGGCGACGACCGCGTGCAGGACGCGTACTCGCTGCGCTGCGCCCCGCAGGTGATCGGCGCGGTCCGCGACACCGTCGACCACGCCCGGCTGGTCGCCCAGCGCGAGCTGGCGGCCGCGATCGACAACCCGGTGGTGCTGGCGGACGGCTCGGTCTCGAGCAACGGCAACTTCCACGGCGCCCCGGTCGGGTACGTGCTGGACTTCCTCGCCATCGCCGTGGCGGACCTCGGCTCGATGTCCGAGCGCCGCACCGATCGCATGCTCGATGCCCGGCGCAGCCATGGGCTGCCTCCGTTCCTCGCGGACGATCCCGGCGTCGACAGCGGCCTGATGATCGCGCAGTACACCCAGGCGGGGCTCGTGAGCGACTGCAAGCGGCTGGCCGTGCCGGCGAGCGTCGACTCGATCCCGAGCTCGGCGATGCAGGAGGACCACGTCTCCATGGGGTGGCACGCCGCGCGCAAGCTTCGACAGGCGGTCGACAACCTCGCATCGATCCTGGCGATCGAGCTCGTGACGGCCGCGCGGGCGATCGACCTGCGGGCGCCGCTCGCACCGGCTCCCGTCAGCGCGGCGGTGGTGCGGGTCCTGCGGTCGCAGGTCGCGGGCCCCGGGCCGGATCGGTTCCTGGCCCCCGACCTCGCGTCCGCGACGGCTCTCGTCCGCGAGGGTGCCGTCGTTCGGACCGCACGAGATATGTGGACGTCCTAGGGGCGCTAGCCTAGCGAGCGTGACCTCCCACATGATCCTGCGCGCCGTCGTGGGAATCGCCCTGACGGTCGTCATCCTGGCCTTCGCCGGCAAGCGACTGTGGTTCCTGATCTCGCTGGCGCGGGCGGGCAAGCCCGCGGTCGGCCGCACCTCGGACGCCCCGAAGCGGGTCGAGGCCGAGGCGACCGAGGTGCTCGGTCAGCGCAAGCTCCTGAAGTGGACCATTCCCGGACTCGCGCCCGTCTACGCGTTCTGGGGATACCCCGTCCTGGGGCTGACGATGGTGGAG
>JAFIHP010000134.1 GCA_017849335.1 Actinomycetales bacterium
GGCCGGGACCGTGCCCAGCCGTGCCTCGCGGAAGCGGGCGTCGTCCGACGGGTCGGGGCACCATCCCGCGCGCTCGTCGGTGAGCGCCTGGTCCCTCAGGTCGCGCAGGTCGGCCAGCACCCCGTCGAGCCGGCCGCCGTTCTCCAGGTCGCGTCGGCGTCGATCGACGTCCCGGGCGAGCTCGGACAGCCCGCGCCGCCCGCGCATCCCGCGGCGCAGCAGGTCGCGCAGGGCCTCACGCACCGACTGGCCGCCGAGGATGCGCCGGGCCAGCTCGTCGATGCCGGTGCCGGCGTCCAACGGCTCGGCGAGCGGGTCCGGACCGTCGTGGAACGCGCCGTACCGGTACGGCCCGTGCGCGAACTGTCGGCTCATGTCGCTCCCGCCTACTCGCGCAGACCGCTCGCGCCGTACCGGTGCACGTGGCCGACGGCGCCCTTGTCGATCCGGCGCGTCAGCCACAGCCCCTCGACGGCGAACTCCAGGCACGCCGCGACGACGCCGGGGGTGGGCTCCAGGTCGGGCTCGAGTGCGGCGACGAGGCGCCCCAGGCCGTCGACCGGGCCGAGCTCGGCGAGGACGGTCGCCGCGGGCACGGCGTCGCCGGCCACCAGCGAGTTGCCGTCGTCGAACCAGGAGACGAGCGCGGACAGGGCGGGACGGACGTCGTTGCCGCCGAGGTGGGCGCGCCACGCGTCGGCCGTGGCACGGCGGGCCAGGAGCTCCAGCGTCGCGTCCTCGCTCCCCTCGGCGCTCACGTCGAACTCGACCTTGCCGCGCAGCGACGGCACGACGCCGGCCAGGTCCCCGATCCGGGCCACGGCCTCGGCCTCGCCGCTGATCGCCGCGCGCCGGACCGCTGCGCCGGAGAGCTCCTCGACGCACGCGATCGCGAAGCGCGCGGACACGCCGCTGCGCTGGTCGACGGCGGACGACTGGCGCACGTCGCGCGTGAACCGGCCGACCACGTCCAGGAGGTGGGCCGGGACGACCGCCTCGATGTTCGCCTCCTGGCGGATCAGGTCGACCTCGTCCTCCAGGCGCACCGGGTAGTGGGTGCGGACCTCCGCCCCGAACCGGTCCTTGAGCGGCGTGATGATCCGGCCGCGGTTCGTGTAGTCCTCCGGGTTCGCGCTGGCGACGACGAGGAGGTCCAGCGGCAGGCGCAGCTGGTATCCGCGCACCTGAATGTCGCGCTCCTCGAGGACGTTCAGCAGGGCGACCTGGATGCGCTCGGCGAGGTCGGGCAGCTCGTTCATCGCGAAGATGCCGCGGTGGGTGCGGGGCACCAGGCCGTAGTGGATGGTCTCCGCGTCGCCCAGGCTGCGGCCCTCCGCGACCTTCACCGGGTCGACGTCTCCCACGAGGTCGCCGACCGAGGTGTCCGGTGTCGCGAGCTTCTCCCCGAACCGCTCGCTGCGGTGCCGCCACGTGACGGGCAGGAGGTCGCCCAACTCGCCGGCGAGCCGACGACAGCGGGCGCAGATCGGCGCGGTCGGGTCGTCGTTGATCTCGCAGCCCGCGACCACCGGCGTCCACTCGTCGAGCAGCGTCGTGAGCGTCCGGATGAGGCGGGTCTTGCCCTGGCCGCGCTCGCCGAGGAGCACGACGTCGTGGCCGGCGAGCAGCGCCCGCTCGAGCTGGGGTCCGACGGTGTCCTCGAAGCCGACGATCCCGGGGAAGGTCGGCTCGCCTGCCGCCAGCCGGGCCACGAGGTTGTCGCGGATCTCGGCCTTGACCGTCCGCGGGACGTATCCGCTGGCCCGCAGCGCGGCCAGGTCGGTGGGGAGATGCGCGGGTACCGGCGGGGCGAGGGAGGTCACGCCAGGACGGTACGTCGAACCCGCGCGCGGCGCGAGGGGGCGGGTTACGCGTTGCGCGTAAGAGCCCGTGCGTCAGTAGGGCTGCGTCGGCGGGACGACGCCGGCCGGGAACTGCGGCGGGTCGATGCCGGTCGGCGCCCCGTCCGAGGAGCACCCGAGCAGCTCGGTGACGTACGCCGGCGCGAGCGTGCGCAAGGAGTACGAGACGACCGTGTGCTCGTCGCCCGGCGGGATGGTGATCGTCGCGTAGCCGACGTCCGCGTGCCCGGAGTCCTGGGCGCGCACGACGCACTCGACCGGCTCCGCCGCCGGGCGGCGGACGTCCAGCCGGAGGTTCACGCGGTCCTGCCCGACGACCTCCCAGGACAGCACGCGCGCGTCGACGTCGCTGCGCGTCAGGCCGACACCGACGTAGAGCATCGCGGCGGCGAACACGCCGACGAGCAGCGCGACCGCGGCCCACTGGCCGATCGGCCGCCGATCCAGGCCGTATCGGTGCTGCATCGCGGGGCTGAGCTGGTCCCGGGAGAAGGGAGTCGGCACGTAGGGGACACTATCCCCGTGGCAGACCTGCGCCTGATGGCCGTGCACGCGCACCCGGACGACGAGTCCAGCAAGGGTGCCGCTGCGACGGCGAAGTACGTCGCCGAGGGAGTCGACGTGCTCGTCGTCACCTGCACCGGGGGCGAACGCGGCGACGTGCTGAACGCCGCGGCCCAGGCCGACGTCGACGAGCGCGGCCTGCTGGCGGTGCGTCGCGACGAGATGGCCGCCGCGGCGCGCATCCTGGGGGTGCGCCACGCCTGGCTGGGGTTCGAGGACTCCGGCTTCCCCGAGGGCGATCCGCTGCCGCCCCTGCCGGCGGGCTGCTTCGCGGACCTGCCGGTCGAGGACACCATTGCGGGACTGGTCGCGCTCATCCGCGAGTTCCGCCCGCAGGTCGTCACCACGTACGACGAGAACGGCGGCTACCCGCACCCGGACCATGTACGCACGCACGTGACGACCATGGCGGCGATCGACGCCGCGGCCGATCCGGACTACGCGCCGGATCTCGGCCAGCCGTGGCAGGTGCTGAAGGTCTACTACAACCAGCAGTTCACTAAGGCGCGCGTGGAGGCCCTGCACCTGGCGATGGTCGACGCCGACCTGGACTCGCCGTACCACGACTGGCTCGACCGCTGGGAGGACCGCCCCGACGACGTGGACCGCGTCACGACCCGGGTCCCGGTCGCGGACTGGTTCGAGGTGCGCGACCGTGCCTTGCTCGCGCACCGCACCCAGATCGATCCCGAGAGCATGTGGTTCGCGGTGCCGTTGGAGTTCCAGCAGCGAGTGTGGCCGACCGAGGACTTCGAGCTGGCCCGCTCCCTCGTCGACACGTCGATCCCGGAGGACGACCTGTTCGCCGGCATCCGGGAGGTAGCACCGTGATCCATGCCCTGGTCGCCGTCCCGTTCGGGGAGATCTCCGACCCGGATCAGATGAAGTCCCTCATCGACGACGCCGGCCCGGTGGCGTTCGCGTTCGTCATCACGCTGGGGATCGTCCTGTTCTTCCTCGGGCGGTCGCTCGTGCGTCAGGTGAAGAAGGTCAGCCCGGACCTTCCGCCCGGACCGGAGGACACGATGCAGGCGGCGGACCGGCAGCGGATCCGCGACGCCCTCGACCGCGGGCAGCAGGTCACTGAGACCGCGACCGACCCGGGCGACCCGGCGAAGCCGTAGCCGTGCTCCGGCTCGCGCTGACCCCGCGGTGGCTCGCGGCCGCCGTCGGACTGCTGCTCGCGGTCGCGGTGTGCGTCGTCGCGGGCCGGTGGCAGTGGCAGCGCACGCAGCACGTCCTTGCCGCGGAGCGAGCCGCGGCGTCGGCCGCGGTACCCGTCGAGCAGGTGCTCGGTCCCGGCGTGTCGGACGTTCCCGCGGAGCAGATCGGGCGGCCGGTGACGTTGGCCGGCCAGTACGACCCGGCCTACCAGGCGATCGTTCCCAACCGCGTGCACGACGGCGGGCCCGGTGTGTGGGTCGTCACCGGGCTGCGGCTCGACGACGGGCGGGTCGTCGCCGTCCTGCGCGGCTCGCTGGCGGCGGCCGATGACCCGGGTGCGCGCGTGCCCGGCGGCGAGGTGCAGGTCGAGGGCGTACTCCA
>JAFIHP010000135.1 GCA_017849335.1 Actinomycetales bacterium
CACGTCACGTTCTACTGGGACGACTACTTCCTGCTGCTGTCCCTCGACGATCGCGGCCTGGGCGGCTCGCTGATCAACGGGATCAACGGCAACTGGTGGCCGCTGGCGACGCTCGGGCTATGGGTCCAGGTCGCCGCGTTCGGCGACTCGTACCCGGCCTACATCGCCGTCAACGCCGTGCTCGTCGTCGCGTCGGCCTGGGCGGCCTGGTTCGCCCTGGTCCCGCTCGCCCGCCGTCGCCCGTGGCTCCTGGCGGGGGCCCTCGCCATCTACGCCTGCTCCCTCGGGCTGGTCGTGAACGTGACCGTGATGACGATGTCGTGGCCGCTCGCTGTCGCGCTGGCCATGACGGCTGCGGCACTCGTCGTGCGCGGCCGACCCGCGTGGGCCTGGGGGAGCGTCCTCGCCCTGGCGTTCCTGGCGGAGTCGGGCCTGTTCGCCGTCCTCGCGACGACGGTCGGTGCCGTCCTGGTGGTGGCACGTATGGCAGAGCGCGGGTGGTCCGCCCCGGCACGCCGGGATCTCGGCGTCGCGGCCGTCCTGGTCGTGATCGGCGGCCTGGGATCGCTCGCCGGCCTGCTGATCGCGACCGCGACACCGATCCTGTACATCGATCCGGTGGCGGAGGCGCCGGCCCTCGCGACCCTCCCGGCGGGCGACCTCCTCCAGACAGTCACGGCGTACGTCCCCGCCTGGCTGGCCACACCGCTGCTCGCTCCCATGGTCGTCGTCCCGTCGGCCCTGCCGTGGCTCGTCGTCCAGGTGTCCACGCACCACGTCCTCCTGGCCGCCGTCACGGTCGGGGCGGCCGCCGTCGTGGCGCTGCTCTGGCGCCGACGAGCTCGGGATGCCCAGGGACCCGAGCGATGGGGACGCCTCCTGGCCGCACTCCTGCTCGCGGTCCCTGTCCTGGAGACCGCCCTGGTGCTGACGACCACCCGCGGGGACACCGGGCTCGCGCCGCGGTACGCGATCCTGTGGCTGCTGCCGGCCGCCGCGGGCTGGGCCGTCCTCCTGCAGTGCCCCCCTGCCGCCGCCTGGCTGCGAGCAGCTCGCGCCCTGGCCTCGATCCTGCTCGCCGTGAGCGCCGTCACGGCCGTCGTCGCACTCCCGTGGACCTTCCGCTCCGCCTTCGACATCGACAAGGCACGCTGGGAGCGGAGCCCGAACCAGGTCGCACAGCTGGAACGCTGCCGAGCCGAGGGCGTCGGCGTCGCCGACCAGCAGGTCTCGCCCGGCCTGCGCGACGACCTGCTGTGCCAGGTCGTCGACTTCCTCGACGGGCGCTAGACCGGCACGGTCCGGCGAACCTGGCCGCGTGCGGTCATCGGGTAGATTCGGGGGTCGGCCACGAGAGGGAAGTGCGGACAGTGACGAGCCGTGAGGCGATCCTGCGAGATGTCAGAGAGTTCGCAACCGAGTCGCTGGCCAGCCGGGAGTTCGTACCGGGGGAGAGCCCCGTCCCGGTGTCCGGCAAGGTGCTCGACGGCGACGACATCGCCGCCCTCGTCGACGCCAGCCTCGACGGCTGGCTCACGGCGGGGCGCTTCACCGAGCAGTTCCAGCGGTCGCTCGCCCGCTACGTGGGCGCCCGCGGCAGCGTGTTCGTCAACAGCGGGTCCAGTGCCAACCTCGTCGCGCTGTCCGCGCTGACCAGCCCGAAGCTCGGCAAGCGAGCGCTCAAGGAGGGCGACGAGGTCCTGACCGTGGCGATGGGGTTCCCGACCACGGTGAACCCGATCATCCAGAACCGCCTCACGCCGGTCATGGTCGACGTCGAGCTCGGCACCTACGACGCGATCCCCGACCGGCTGCGCGAGGCCGTCGGCCCGAGGACGCGGGCCGTGATGATGGCGCACACCCTGGGCAACCCGTTCGACCTGGGCGTCGTCCGCGAGCTCTGCAAGGAGCACGGGATGTGGCTGGTCGAGGACTCCTGCGACGCGCTCGGATCCACGTACGAGGGCAAGCGCACGGGCAGCTTCGGCGACACGGCCACCGTCAGCTTCTACCCCGCGCACCACATCACCACCGGCGAGGGCGGGGCCGTCTTCTTCCGGTCGCCGCTGGTCAAGAAGCAGGTCGAGTCGTTCCGCGACTGGGGGCGCGACTGCTACTGCGAGACCGGGCACGACAACACCTGCCTCAAGCGGTTCGAGTGGCAGCTGGGCGACCTGCCCGAGGGGTACGACCACAAGTACATCTACAGCCACATCGGCTACAACCTGAAGGCCACGGACATGCAGGCCGCGCTCGGCCTGTCCCAGCTGGCCAAGCTCGACCACTTCGTCGAGCGGCGCAAGGAGAACTACCGGCACCTGACGAGCCGGCTCGACGGCGTCGAGGGGCTGCTCCTGCCGCGCGCGACGCCGGGCTCGGATCCGTCGTGGTTCGGCTACCCGATCACGCTGGACCCCGAGCTGCCCGTCAACCGCGAGGCCCTGCTGCGCTTCCTCGACGCGCGTCACATCGGCACCCGGCTCATGTTCGCGGGCAACATCCTGCGACAGCCCGCCTACCGCAACGTCGAGGCACGCGTGGTCGGCGACCTCACGAACACCGACATCGTCATGCGACGCACGTTCTGGGTGGGCACCTACCCGGGCCTGACCGAGCCGATGCTCGACTACATCGCGGACTCGATCTGCGAGTTCATCACCGATCCCGCGAACCGCACCGGCGCCTGACATGCACTGGCTGCTGACGGGACACACGGGCTTCAAGGGCTCGTGGCTCGCGCTGCAGCTGATCGAGGCCGGGCACGAGGTCTCGGGCCTGGCGCTGGACCCCGAGCCCGGTGCCCTGTTCGAGGCGGCGGAGCTCGCACCTCGTATGCGAACCGACCTCCGCGGGGACATCCGCGACCCGCAGACCGTCCGCAGCGCCCTGGACCGGACGCGGCCCGACGTGGTCGTGCACCTCGCCGCGCAGCCGCTCGTGCGCGAGTCGTACCGCGACCCGCGCACGACCATGGAGACCAACGTCATGGGCACGTTCAACGTGCTCGAGGCCGTCGGCGCGAGCGCCAGCGTCCAGGCCCACCTGCTCGTCACGACCGACAAGGTGTACCGCAACGTCAACCAGGTCGCCGGCTACGTCGAGTCCGACGCCCTGGGCGGGCACGATCCCTACAGCGCCTCCAAGGCCATGTCCGACCTCCTGGCGCAGTCCTGGCTCGCCAGCTTCGGCGGCCCGCCGACCGCGATCGTCCGGGCCGGCAACGTCATCGGCGGCGGGGACGTCAGCACGGACCGGCTTCTGCCCGACCTCCTGCGTTCGTTCGCGGCGGGCACGCCCGCTGTCATCCGGTACCCCGACGCGGTCCGCCCCTGGCAGCACGTGCTCGACTGCCTGGCCGGCTACCGGCTGATCGTCGACGCGCTCCTCGCCGGCGACGGCGCGGGCGAGTGGAACATCGGCCCCGGCCCGGACAGCTTCGTGACCGTCGGGGCGCTCGCGGACCTCGCCGCACGGCTGTGGGGCGATGGTGCCACCTGGACCACCGACGGAGCCGAGAACCCGCACGAGGCAGCGCTGCTCGCCCTGGATGCGACGAAGGCGCGTTCCGTCCTGGGCTGGGCGGACCGCCTGCCGTTCGACCGGGCCGTCGGCTGGACCGTCGACTGGCAGCGTCGAGTGCACGCCGGCGAGCACCCGCGCGACGTGACCGTCGACCAGCTGACCGCGTTCGAGGCGCTGCCCCGATGAGCGACTGGCGGCCGCCGTCCCCGTCGCGCGGACCCGACGACCACGGGGAGGTTCCCGAGGGCATCGACCCCGTCTCCGGCGTGCCCTACTCCGAGGGGTGGCGCGACCGCACCGTGGTCGAGTCGGTCCGCGCGTCGCTCGGCCTGCTCACCAAGCGCGACCGTCGTCTCACGGTCCTCGCGGGGATCGTCCAGATGAGCCTGGGGCTGCTCGACCTGCTCGGCGTGGCCCTCATCGGCATCGTCGCGGCCGTGGCGGTGTCCGGCATCGACCCGACGTCGATGTCGCCGACCATGCAGGAGTGGATCGACCGCCTCGGGCTCGGCGACCTCACGGCATCGCAGCTCGTCGGCCTCATCGCTCTCGTCGCCGTTCTGCTGCTGGTCACCAAGACGCTCGTGTCCGCGTTCCTGACCCGGCGGATGATGCGCTTCCTGGCCAACCGCCAGGCCGACGTGTCGGCGCGGCTCGCCCGTACGCTCCTCAGCCGGCCGCTGCTCG
>JAFIHP010000136.1 GCA_017849335.1 Actinomycetales bacterium
CGACGGCGAGCCCGGCGAGCGTCAGCCACCCGAGCGGGCGGCGCAGTCGCGGCACGAGAACGAGCGCGATCAGGGCGAGCGCGGACAGCGGCAGGATGACGACGGCCACGTGCACCACCAGCGGGTGCATGGGCAGGCCGGCGACGAGGTCGAAGGGGCCATCGGCGAGGGGGAGGACCGATCCCCGGGAAGCGTGAGCATGGGCGCAGCGAAGCAGAGCGCCCATGGTGCTTTCCAGTTCAACTACCGGGCTTTGCCGAGCTTTTGCCCAACCCGAACATTGGGCCCGGGCCGACCGTCGACGACCTCGCGGACCTAGCCTGGACCCGTGATCACCGTCCTCGGCGAGGCGCTCGTCGACATCATCGTCGACCCCCGCGGGGAGGTGACGTCGGTCGTCGGCGGCGCCCCGCTGAACACGGCGCGCACCGTCGCGCGCCTGGGCCAGCCGGCCTGCTTCCTCGGTGGCGTCTCCACCGACGCGTTTGGCCGGCGCATCCGCGCCCTTCTCGACGCGGACGGCGTGGTCCTCGGCCTCGGTGCGCAGGTCCCCGAGCCGACGACGCTGGCGATCGCCCAGCTCGACGAGGGCGGAGCCGCGACCTATCGCTTCCTGATGGAGGGGACGTCGTCGGCCGCGGTGACGCCCGAGCTCGCCCTGGCGCACGCGGACCCGGCGGCGTCGGCCCTGCATGTCGGCACCCTCGGGCTGGTGCTCGAACCGGTCGCGGACGCGGTCGTCGCCCTCGTCGCGGCGGCGTCCGACGACCAGCTGGTGATGGTCGACCCGAACTGCCGCCCGAGCGTGATGACCGGGTCCGCGGTCTTCGCCGACACGCTCGCGGCCGTGCTCCCGCGGGCCGACCTGGTCAAGGTGAGCGGCGACGACCTCGCGTTCTTGTTCCCCGGTCAGGAGCCGCTCGCGGCGGCGACGGAGCTGCAGGAGAGCAGCGGGAGCGTCGTGCTGTTCACCGACGGCGCCGATGCGGTCCACGTTCTCGCGGCCGGCGTCGACGTCCTCGTCGACGTCCCCGCGGTTCGGGTCGTGGACACCGTGGGTGCCGGCGACTCGTTCAGCGGCGGGGTCCTCGCGTGGTGGCAGCGTGCCGGGCGGGGGCGAGCGGACGTCGCGGACATCGACACCGTGGTCGAGGCCGTTCGGTTCGGCGTGCAGGTGGCGGGTCTGACGTGTCAGCGGGCGGGAGCGAATCCGCCCTTCGCGCAGGAAGTGGGCTGGGCATGAGCGGAGCGTTCCTCCGGTACCGGATCATGGCGTGGGTCACCGGCGTGGTGCTCGCGACGGCCACGGTGTGGGCGGTCACGGGGTACCTGTTCCTCGACTACTCGGACGCGCAGTCGAAGCCGGCCGTCTACGGGCTGATGTGGATCGGGCACGGCTGGCTCTACGTGCTGTATCTGATCACCGGTGTGGATCTGGCATTCCGCGTGCGGTACTCCGTGCCGCGCACGCTGCTGATCCTGCTGGCCGGCACGATCCCGTTCGCATCGTTCTTCGCCGAGGCGGCCGTTCACCGCGACCTCATACGACGCGGCGTGATCGGCGAGGCGGCGACCACGGGGTCGACCGCCTAGGGCAGCGTCCAGTCGATCGGGTCGGCGCCGAGATCCTCGAGGAGCTCGTTTGCCCGGCTGAACGGCCGGGATCCGAAGAAGCCGCGGTCCGCTGACATCGGGCTGGGGTGCGCCGTCGCGATGATCGGCACGTCCGGCAGGGCCGGGGTGAGCGACTGCGCGTCGCGTCCCCACAAGATCGCCACCAGCGGGGCATCGGGCCGGGCGACCAGGGCGTCGATCGCGGCTGACGTCACCTGCTCCCAGCCGATGCCGCGATGGCTGCCGGGCTCGCCGAGGCGGACGGTGAGAACGCGGTTGAGCAGCATCACGCCACGTTCGGCCCAGGGGGACAGGTCGCCGGTGCGGGGTGCGGCGACGCCCAGGTCGTCGTGCAGCTCGCGCAGGATGTTCTGCAGGCTGCGGGGCAGCGGGCGGACCTCGGGCGCGACGCTGAACGACAGTCCCACGGCGTGGCCGGGCGTGGGGTAGGGGTCCTGGCCGACGACGAGGACGCGCACGTCGTCCAGCGGCTGCTCGAACGCCCGCAGGATGCGGGTGCCGGCTGGGGCCCAGCGGCGGCCGGCGGCGGTCTCGCCGCGCAGGTACTCGCCGATCGCCGCGACCTGCGGGGCGAGCGGAGCCAGGGCGGGCGCCCACGACGGATGGACGAGCTCCTCGATCCCCTGCGCCACGAGCGGACCCTAGCGCGATCGGTTGACAAGAGATCTTTCGAAACGTACCTTTCGATCTATGGAAAGAACTCCTTCGAAGCGGTTGATCACGAGCGCCGGCGAGCTGAAGGCGCTCGCGCACCCGCTCCGGCTCGACCTGCTGGAGGCGGTCACCGTGCATCGCCAGCTCACGGCGACCCAGGCCGCGGAGATCGTCGGTGAGAGCCCGGCCAACTGCTCGTGGCACCTGCGCCAGCTCGCCAAGTACGGGTACCTGGAGGAGGTTCCTGGCACGACCGGGCGTCAGCGACCTTGGCGGCGCACCAGCGACGGGATGCAGTGGCTGGACTCCGACCCCGATCCGGAGGTCGAAGAGGCGTCTCGCTCGCTGACCGAGGTCTTCGTCGACCGCGAGGTCGACCGCATCAAGCGCGCCCGGATGCGTCCGCAGGTGGGCGAGTGGGCCGACTCGGCCATCGCCACGCAGTCGTTGACCTGGCTGACCCCGCAGGAGATGTCGACCCTCCGGGACGCGATCACCGAGCTCGTGATCGCGTACAGCGGGCGGGTCACCGATCCGGAGCAACGGCCGCCGGGTTCGCGCCCGGTCCGCCTGCTCGCCCTCGCCGCCCGCGACGACTCCCTGCAGTCCGACCCGACCCCCTGACGGAGGAACCCATGCGCAAGCCACGTCGTCGCCGCCCGGCGACCTCGCCGTACTACCCGAGCCAGCAGGTCGGGCCGAGCGCCTACGTCTACGGTGCGTGGACCCGGATCCAGTCGCGCTGACCGGTCACGCGCGCGCCAGGACCTCTCCGGACGGGACAGTGAACCAGGCATCCTCCTGCGCGCCCCAGTCACGCCACGCCGCCGCGACGGCGGTCAGCTCGGTCGGGTCGACTCCGGCGTCGAGGGCGTTGTCCGCGAACGCCGATTGCACGATGCGGTCCGCCCACAGGTCGCTCCACCACGCGGTCTCGTCGGAGGTCGCGTACGTCCAGCTCGACGACGATGCGGCGATGACGGCCAGGCCGGCGGCCCGTGCCCAGGCGTGCAGCATCCGTCCGGCCTCGGGCTCGCCGCCGGTCGCACGGGCGACGCGCTGGTAAAGCATCATCCAGGCGTCGAGGCCCGGATGCGCCGGGTACCAGCGCATCCCGCCGAAGTCGGACTCGCGCACCGCGACGATCCCGCCCGGACGGCACACCCTCCGCATCTCGCGGAGCGCAGCGACCGGATCGCTGACGTGCTGGAGCACCTGGTGCGCGTGCACCACGTCGAACTCACCGTCGCCGTACGGCAGCCGGTAGAGGTCGGCCGGCTCGAAGGTCACGTTGACGACCTCGGCAGCGGACGCGTGCGCGCGTGCCTGCTCGACGACCTCCGCGGAGCGGTCCACCCCGACGACGTGCCCGTGGGGAACATGGCCCGCGAGGTCGACGGTGATGGTGCCCGGCCCGCAGCCGACGTCGAGAACCGATGCGTCGGAACCCAGATGGGGCAGCAGGTACGCCGCGGAGTTCTGCGCCGTGCGCCATCGGTGCGAGCGCAGAACCGAGTCGTGGTGTCCGTGGGTGTAGCGGTCCGTCGGAGTGCTCATGGCACGCAGGGTACGCCCGATCTCACTATTAGAGAAGTGTGTCTCATTTATTGAGATGAACGCGACGGTGCCGGATAGGCGGTGAGGTCGGTCGCCTTGACGCTCACCCACACCCGCGACCCCGGCGCGAGCGCCAGCTCGGCGGCCGCGCCCGGTGTCACGGCGGCGACGACGGACGGAGCGCCGTCGACGACCACACGCACGCGGTCCAGGGACGGCTGGACCGAGACGACCGTTCCCGGCCAACGGTTCCGGGCACTCCCCTCCGGCGGGGACTGGCCGACGGTCACCGACTCCGGCCGCACGACGCACAGCGCGGGGCCGGAGAGCGACTGGTCGGCGACCTGGAGGGATCCACCGCCGTCCACCGCGATCACGCCGGCGGAGGCGACGCCGCGTAGCAGGGTCCCGCCGACGAGAGCCGCGACGTAGGAGGCGCCCGGGGCGCGGGTCAGGTCGGCGCGGGCGCCGTCCTGCACGACGGCCCCGTCCTCGACGACGACGACACGCTCGGCGAGCACGAGCGCATCGAAGGGGTCGTGGGTCACGAGCAGGGTCGTGCCCGGAACCCCGCGCAGGGTCGACGCGAGCTGGGCGCGGACGTCGTCCTTGACCTGCGCGTCGAGTGCGGCCAGCGGCTCGTCCAGGAGCAGCGCGCGCGGCGACGTGGCGAGCGCCCGGGCCAGGGCCACCCGCTGAGCCTGGCCGCCGGACAGGGCGGCCGGCCGGCGGTCGGCGAGGTCCGCCACCCCGAGGCG
>JAFIHP010000137.1 GCA_017849335.1 Actinomycetales bacterium
CCGAGCATATCGCCGGCCGCGTGTCGCAGATCCGCTCGGATATCGAGAAGTCGGACTCCGACTCCGACCGCGAGAAGCGGCAGGAGCGCCGCGCCAAGCTGGCCGGCGGCGTGGCCGTCATCAAGGTCGGCGCGGCCACCGAGGTCGAGCTCAAGGAGCGCAAGCACCGCATCGAGGACGCCGTCCGCAACGCGAAGGCGGCCGTCGAGGAGGGCATCGTGCCCGGCGGTGGCGTGGCCCTCATCCAGGCCATGAAGTCGGCCGACGCCAAGATCGACGCGCTCGGGCTCACCGACGAGCAGGCGGTCGGCGCGAACATCGTCCGCGTCGCTGTCAGCGCCCCGCTCAAGCAGATCGCGGTCAACGCGGGTCTCGAGGGCGGCGTCGTGGCGGAGAAGGTCCGCGACCTCGAGCCGGGCTTCGGCCTGGACGCGGCGACGGGCGAGTACGTCGACATGATCAAGTCGGGCATCATCGACCCGGCCAAGGTCACGCGCTCGGCGCTGCAGAACGCGGCCTCGATCGCTGGCCTGTTCCTGACGACCGAGGCGGTCGTCGCGGACAAGCCCGAGAAGTCGGCTCCGGCGATGCCGGGCGGCGGCGACATGGGCGGCATGGACTTCTAAGTCCACCTGGCACCACACGACGGGCCGGTCTCCTTCGGGAGGCCGGCCCGTCGGTCATTGCGGCGACTGCTACGCGCGGCGTCACCGTCGCGCCCGTCCGTGACGCGACGTGGAGCAGTGGGCGGGGGTCAGCGCAGCCGGGCGGCGAGGCGGGGGAGGAAGCGCGGCCAGCCGCGCCCGAGCTCGGGCATCCCCCAGCGTTCGACACCGACGCCCAGCCGGCGGATCCGGTCCTCGCGGCGCTTCTCGGCGTAGATCGCGTCGGCGGTCGAGTACTTCATCCGGCCGTCGGCCTCGCCGACGATCCGGAACTGCGGCCACCAGAAGTCGACGCGGCCGACGAAGCCGTCCTCGTCCCAGAACTCCTCCTGCATCAGCGGCAGTGGCAGGCCGGCCTCGAGGAACCGGGCCCAGGAGAACGACTCCAGCGGCGACTCCCGTCGCCCGTCGAGGTGGACGAGCGCCGCTCGCGCCCGGCGGCAGCCGCGGACCGTTCCGAGGCTGTCCAGCAGGGTCAGCGCGGAGGCGACGTCGGTCAGCCCGCGTCGCACCGCCGCGTCGCCGCACGCCAGCGCGTCGGCGAGGTCGTGGGTGCGGGCGACGTCGACGACGGTGCGGGCGGGACTCGTGACACGGACGCCGCGGTCGACGACGTGGCTCGGTCGCAGCGCTGCGGACCGGTAGCGGACACCGTCACGGATCCCGGTCCACCCGCCGGGCGAGGCGATGAGCTGACCGAGGGCCGGCGGGTCGCTGACGAGGGGCAGCGACGTGGCCAGGGCGGCTGACCCGAAGGCGATGGTGGTGCCGGGGTGACGGAGGGCGGCGGCGGTGCACAGCTCGACGTGGCGGACGCGCTGCGCCTCGAACGGGTCGAGGTCGGGCTCGGTGCTACGGCGGGCGTAGGTGCCGGGCAGCAACGCGGTCCAGTGCCCGCCGCGCACCCGCTGGCGCACCTCGTCCGGGGTCATCCCGGCGGCCAGCGCCTGGGCGCGCGTGACCACGGTGGGCAGGCCCGGCGGGTCGGACGGCATGGGCGCAGCGTGCCCGCCGACGGCGTGCGGCGACCGACGCCGTCCACAGGGCCGTCGACTGCTACGCGCGGCGTCACCTGGCCGGGCCGCCGTGACGCGGCGTGGAGCAGTCGACGCTAGAGGAGCCCGAACGTGCGGGCCCGCTCGAGTGCCTCGGCCCGATCGCTGGTGCGGGTCGCCCGCATCGCCCGGCGGAGGTCCTGCTTGATCGTCGACGGGGAGAAGCCGAGCGCGACGGCGGCCTGCTCGACGGTCGCGCCCTCGCCGACGAGCAGGAGCACCTGCCGCTGACGCGGTGAGAGCGCGAGCGACTGCTCGGGCACCGACGCCAGCGGGGGAGGCAGGTGCGTGTCGGGGTGGCGCAGCCACAGGGAGACGATGCTGGCGACGGCGGCCAGCAGCGGGAAGTGCTGGCGAACTGCCGCCGCCGGCTGGCTGCTGGAGATGCTGAGGGCCGCGAGCGGCTCACCGCGATGGAGGACGGGGACGCCGACGAACGACCGCGCCTTGAGGGTGAAGATCAGGGTGCGGAACTCGTCGTGGTCGACCCGCCCCAGGGTGTGCTGAGGCACGCTGCCGATGTCGGACGTGCGGATCACGCGTTCGCGAACCGCTTGCGGCGTGGTCAGATCCGCGGTGACGGGGAGCTGCCGGTAGCGGTCCAGGAACTCCGGGGGCAGGCCGGCGCTCTCGACGATCTCCAGCGTGTCGGGGGACACGAAGCGCAGCAGGGAGGTGGCCACGACGTCGATCGACGCGAGCGGCCCGTGGTGGAGCGCCGGGACGAGATGCGCGACATCGGGGACGGTGTTGGCGTAGCGCAGGAACTGGTTGAGGCGGTCCAGCTCGACGGTCATCGCGGGACCGTGCCGATCAGCCCCTGCGCCGTCGCCGCCCGGACGGCGGCAGCACGGTCGGCCACGCCGAGTGCGACGAGGACGGCGCGGATGTCGGTCTTGACGGTCGTGCGCGAGACGGCGAGCTCCTGGGCGATCTCGTTGGTCGAGCGGTTGTCCGCCAGCAGCCGGAGCACCTGCCGCTGCCGATCCGTGACGGTGCCGGCGGGTCGGGCCCCGGCCGAGGCAAGGGCACTGGCCGCCCACAGGCCGATCGCGTCGGCGAACCCCTCCGCGGCGCGATACTCGCCGATCGACCACGGCTCGCTGCCGTCGAAGGCGATCACGAGGACGCCGGTGGTCCGTCCGGCCGATCGGATCGGGATGTGCGCCGTGCGGGGAGGTGCCGTGGGAACGTGCCGACCGGCCGCGTCGACGAGCAGGATGCGTCCTTCCTGCAGGCAGCGCGCGGCGGAGTCGTCCATCGCTGTCGTGGCCGCGGCCGCATGCGGGAAGGCGCCGTGGCGTGCCGCCTCGCGC
>JAFIHP010000138.1 GCA_017849335.1 Actinomycetales bacterium
CAGGTCCGGTCGACGACCTTGACCTTGACCACCTCTTCGAGCTGACGGAGCTGGCCGGGGGTCAGCTCACCGTCGCAGATGACGGTGTCGGCACCCGTCGCGACCACGATGTCACGGAGCTCGCGGGCCTTGCCGGAGCCCAGGTACGTCGCCGGGTCCGGCGAGGTCCGGCGCTGGATGACGCCCTCCAGCACGACCGATCCGGCCGTCTCGGCGAGCAGCGCCAGCTCGCGCAGGCTGCGCTCGGCATCCTGGACGGTTCCGTCGGTCCACACGCCGGCCAGGACGACGCGCTCCAGGCGCACCTGCCGGTACTCGACCTCGGTGACGTCCTGGAGCTCGGTGGACAGGCCGACGACGCGTCGCAGCGCGTGCCGCTCCTCGAGTTCGAGGTCCCCGGTCGCCGGGTCCGCACTGTGGTTCAGGTCATGGTCACTCATATGGGACCAGCGTGGCACGGGCGACCGGCACGGCCAAACCGGCGCTACCGTGCAGGCGTGCCGGACGACCGCCCCGCCCCGCCCTCGCCGTCCCGCGACCGGCCGGACCGGGGCGGCTTGCAGTGGCGGCTGATGCTCACGGTGCTGGTCGGACTGTCCGTGGGCGTGGGTGCCGCGTACCTGCTGGGGTTCGGGGAACGCGGCGCGCAGACCGGGATCGTCGCCGGGCTGACCTTCGCCGCGGGCAGCAGCGGGCGGCTGCGCACCGCCCTGCCCGTCGCCGCGGTGCTCGGCGTCGTCGTGGTCGTCTACAGCAGCCTCGGTGCCGTCACGACGGGCCACGCATGGGCGGCCGCGCTCGCGATGGCGTTCGTGGCCTTCACGACGAGCGTCATGACGGCCGCCCGGCCCGTCGGCCTGCTCGTGGGCATGGTCGCCTCGTACGCCTACTGGCTGGTCACGGCCGTCGGAGTCCTGCGGCACACACTGGTGCCGGGTGCCGCGGCCGACGTCGGCGTGCTGGGCGTCCTCGGCCTCGTCGTCGGGCTCCTTCTCGTCGCCCTGCGGGCACTCGGCGAGCAACTCGTCGGCTCCGCGCCCCCACCGACGGCGGAACGCCCCGCTCCGCCGTCCCTCGTCGGCCCGATCGTCGCGTCGGTGCGCACCTTCGACAGCCACGCTCGCGACGGCGTCCGCCGCGCCCTCGCCCTCGGCGTCGCGATGTTCGCCTTCCAGACGCTGGCCACGCACAACGCGTTCTGGGTGATGCTGACGGTGTTCGTCATCCTCGGCCCGGCCGGCCGGCCGTCGCCCTTGACCGCCGCGCGACGCGTGGTCGGCACCCTCGCCGGCGTGCTCGCAGCCGTCGCCGTCGCCCAGGTCCTGCCGTGGCCCGCCGTGCTTGCCATCTCCGTCGCGGCGCTGGCCCTGTCACTCGCGGCGTCCACCCGCTCGACGTCGGTGAGTGCCGCCTTCGGCGCGGCCGCCGCGGCGATGCTGGTCGCGCTGCCGAGCGGGGACTTCCTCGGCTACGCCGCAGCGCGGCTGGTCGACACGGTGATCGGCGCGGCCATCGCGGTCGTGTGCGGGTGGCTGCTGTGGCCGGGCACGTCGGGAGACTCCTCGGTGCCGGACGGCCTCGCCGCCGACGCATCGACGACGGGCATCAGCACGACCTGAGGGACACACTGGTGGTGGGGCAGTTCCCGCCAGGAGGTGGGTCATGCGAGCCAGTCAGGTCATCGGTCTGGGACTGAGCGGGCTGGCCGTCCCGGTGCTTCTCGTCGGACTGCTCGACCCCCTCGAAGGCAGCCTGGCATTCGTCGTCGGAGGCGCGCTCCTGCTCTTCGCATACGCGACGTCGCGTATCCAGGTCCCTGCACTGGCGTGGGTCGGCTGGCTCGTGGCCGTCGTCGCCGGCGCGGCTGCGGTCGGCGGGGCGGTCTGGACGCAGACAGGAGGGCTCGACCAGGAAGCGGTACGCGGCGGCGCTCCCGCCTGGGTCCTTGTCCTCCTCGCCGTCTACGAGGCGGCCGTCGTCGTGACAGCGGCGGGCGCGGTGCAGTACGCCGTGCGGCTGGCACGCTCCCTGCGGGCGACAGCGCCGCGCGGTCGCCCCTAGTCGACGCGACGGCCGCGCGCGACGACCACGTCGTCGTCCACGACGCAGTCCGTCACCAGTCCCGCGCCCGCCAGCGCCGCCATCGTCGCGTCGGCCTGCCGGTCCGAGGTCTCTACGAGCACGACGCCGTCGGTGCACAGCCAGGCCCACACCCCGGCCGCGATCCGCCGATGCACGTCGACGCCGTCGGGCCCTCCGTCCAGCGCCACGGGGTGCTCGTGCTCCCGCGCCTCCGCCGGCAGGGTCGCGATCGAGCCGGTCGGCACGTACGGCGCGTTGACGACGAGCACGTCGACGCTCCCGCACAGCTCGGCCGGCAGCGCGTCGAACAGGTCACCGAGGTGGACACGGCCCCCGAACGGCGCCAGGTTCGCCTCGGCGCAGGCGGTCGCTCGGGGATCGACGTCAGCAGCATGCAGCGAGCGGATCGAGCCGGGGCGAGTGCCCGAGGCGATCGCGACGGCGAGGGCGCCGGCCCCACAGCACAGGTCCACGACCACCGCCGGCTCTCGTGTGTCGACCTCGTCCACGGCGACCCGTGCGAGCACCTCGGACCGCCGCCGCGGGACGAACACCCCGGGCGACACGGCGATCCGCCGGCCGCAGAACCGCGCCCAGCCGACGACCTGCTCCAGCGGCTCGCCCGCCATCCGCCGCCGCGCCAGCTCCCACCGGGTCGCGTCGTCGGTCGCGCTCTCCGCGATGACCGACGCCTCGTCCTCGGCCCAGACGCACCCGGCGGAACGCAGCGCCGCGACGAGCTCGGGCGACGCCGGGGAGGTCACGCGGGCTGATCGACCGGGACCAGCGCCGTGCCGCGCGCCACGAGCTCCGCTGGGCCGCGCAGGAGGAGCGACCCCTCGGTGCTCTCGGTGACGTGGACGGTGCCACCCGGCACATCGACCTGCCACGTCGTCTCGCCGGCCGTGTCCGGCTCCGCCCGCCGACGGGCTGCCCAGGCGACTGCGCAGGCGCCGGTGCCGCACGACCGCGTCTCGCCGACACCGCGCTCGTGGACCCGCATCGCGACGTGGCGCTCGCCGCGCTCGACCACGAACTCGACGTTGACGCCCTCCGGGAACACTGCGGCCGGTTCGACGACGGGCGCGGACCGCAGGTCGCCAGCATCGGCCAGGTCGTCGACGACGGCGACCGCGTGCGGGTTCGGCACCAGGACCCCGGTCGCCGGCCAGCTGTGCTCGCCCACGACCACGTGCGGCAGCGCGCGCACGCGCGGGGTCGTGGCATGACCCATGTCGACGGTGATGGTCCCGTCGTCGTGCAGCGTCACGCTGCGCAGCCCACCGCGCGTCGCGATGACGACCTCGGTCGAGGTGAGCAGGCCGGCAGCGTCCAGGTAGCGCGTGAAGACGCGTGCGCCGTTACCGCACATCTCGGCGACCGACCCGTCGGCGTTGCGGTAGTCCATGAAGAACTCGGCCAGGCCGGCGAGCTCGGCGTAGTCCGGGACGTGCTCGGTGCGCACGACGCGGAGGACGCCGTCGCCGCCGATGCCCGCATGCCGGTCGCACAGCCAGCGCACCTGCTGCGCGGACAGGTCGCGGCGGCCGTCCAGGTCGGGCACGAGCACGAAGTCGTTGCCCGTCCCGTGCCCCTTGACGAAGGCAAGCTCGCGCGACATGCCGCTCAGCGTACGGCCCCCGCCTCGCGGTAGGCGTCAGCGACGATCTCGAGGACGTGCGGCCACGCCTGCTCCGGCACCGTGACCCGGTTGTGGGCAGCGATGCGCTCCCGCAGCGCCCGGTCTTCCCCGAGCCGGACGAGTGCCCGGGCCAGCCCGCCGTCGTCGGCGGCCAGGAGTCCTTCGATGCCGTCGCGGACGAACTGGCCGGTCCCGGTCTGAACCCGCGCCACCACGGGCAGACCGGCCGTGCGGGCCTCGAGGGCGGCGAGCCCGAACGACTCGCGCACTGAGGGCTGGACGTAGACGTCCGCGTGGGCGAACACGTCGAGGATCCCCGGCCGGTCCAGGCGCCCGGCGAAGAGGATGGCGTCGTCCAGCCCGCGCTCGTGCACCCACCGCTGGGCTCCGGCGCGCTCGGGCCCGTCGCCGACCAGGGTCGCGGTCAGCCGCACGTGCGGCGGCAGCGCGTTCGCTGCTGCGGCGAGGATGCGGACCAGCGGCATCGTGCGCTTGCGGGGGGCCATGCGCATCACCGTGACGACGCGGAGCTCCCCCGGGCCCGCGTCGACGGGCGCGACCTGCCAGTCCGACGGCTCGATGCCGTTCGGGACGACGAGCACCCGCCCCGCCCGCGGCACCGACGCCGCGATCCGCTCGGCCGCGACGTCGCTGACGGCCGAGAGCCGGGCGCCCCAGCGGGTCCAGCGCACCAGGACATCCGAACCCGCGAACGCCGGCCGGGCGAGCGGCCCCCAGATGCTGTGGACCGTGACGAGCGTCGGCAGCCCCCGCCGCGTGGCGGCGCGCACCGCACCCCACGCGAACGGCGACACCACACCGGCGTGGACGTGCACGACGTCGGGCCGATCACGGTCCAGCACGCGGCCGACCTCATGGACGGTGCGCGGGTGCACGGGCAGCTCGAAGGGCAGGTGCGCGGCCAGGCGGGAGACAGGCAACCCGTCGACGATGTCCTCGCCGGCGAAGACGGCGTCATGCCCGGGCGTCGCCGTGACCACGCGGACGTCGTCCCCCGCCCCCGCCTGACGGCCGGCGAGCGCCGCGACCTGCGTTTCGATGCCACCGGTTCGCGGCGCGTAGCAGTCGCTGACGTGGACGATGCGCACCCCGCGAGGCTAGGGCACGCGCAACCGGGCGCGGCGGGCCCGGGCGCCCACGTGGTCGACGTAGCGGTCGAACACCGTCGGTGCGAGGGACGCGAACCTGCCCACTGCCTTCATCTCGGCCGTGACCACCACGCGATGCCGGCCGCGTCGCGTCGCGTCGACCAGTTCGCGGGCGACGCGCTCCGCGGACACCGGATGCGCGCCGTCCGACAGGGCGAGCAGCTCCGGCGGCTTGAGCGGCTGCTCCGCCGCGAGCATCTTCGTGTCGACGTCGGGCGGATACACGACGGTGACGGTCAGGCCGCGCGGGCGGTACTCCTGGCGGAGGACCTCGGCGAGGCCACGGACGGCGAACTTGGTCGGCCCATAGGCGCCGTAGCCGAAGACACCGAAGAGCGCCGCCGCCGAGGACACGCACGTGATCGTTCCGCCGGGGGACGCCAGCAGGTCCGCCAGGCACTGCCGGATCGGCCAGACCGTGCCGAAGTAGTTGACCTCCATCTGCCGACGCAGCTCGTCGTCCGGCAGGTCCTCGAAGTAGCCCGGCCGCGTGATCCCGGCGGAGGTGACCAGGGAGCGCACCGGTCCGTGCGTCGCCCGGGCGGCAGCGACCGCCTCCGCTACCTGGGCCGGGTCGCTGACGTCCGCGCGGAGTGCCACGACGCCGGGC
>JAFIHP010000139.1 GCA_017849335.1 Actinomycetales bacterium
CGCCCCCGCCCGTCGGCCGCGTCCCCCGCGGCGCGGGCGTCGTCGCCCCGGTGACGCAGGGCCGCTCGGACCTCGTCGAGGAGGTCGGCCGGGAACGCGAAGTGAGCATCGGGATCCAGGCCCAGGGCGACCTTGGTCTTGCGGACCTCCTCCTCGCCGAGGGCAGAGCCGTGGATCTTCCCGGTGTTCTTCAGGTCCGGCGCCGGCCAGCCGATGATGCTGCGCACCTGGATGAACGTGGGGCGCTCGGTCTCGGTGGCCGCCTGCTGGAGCGCGGCGTACACGGCGGGGACGTCGATCGAGCCGTCCTCGTTCATGCCGACGCGGTGCGTCGCCCACCCGTACGCCCGGTAGCGCTCGACCACGTCCTCGCCGAAGGCGATGGCCGTGTCGCCCTCGATCGAGATGTGGTTGTCGTCGTAGAGCACGACCAAGGACGCGAGCTTCTGCAGCCCGGCCAGCGACGATGCCTCGGAGGTGACGCCCTCCTCGAGATCTCCGTCGCCGGCGATGCACCAGATCCGGTGGTCGAAGGGACTCTCGCCGGCCGCGGCGTCCGGATCGAGCAGGCCGCGCTCGTAGCGGGCCGCCATCGCCATGCCGACCGCGGTCGCCAGGCCCTGGCCGAGGGGACCGGTCGTCGTCTCCACGCCGGCGGTGTGGCCGTGCTCCGGGTGGCCGGGCGTGCGGCTGCCCCAGGTCCGGAACGACTCCAGGTCGGCCATCGACAGCCCGTAGTCGGACAGGAAGAGCTGGCTGTACAGGGTCAGGCTGGAGTGCCCGGGCGAGAGGACGAAGCGATCGCGCCCGAGCCAGGAGGGGTCGCGGGGATCGTGCCGCATGACCTTCTGGAACAGCAGGTAGGCGACCGGGGCGAGTGCCATCGCCGTGCCGGGGTGCCCGTTGCCCACGCGCTGGACGGCGTCGGCGGCGAGGGCGCGCAGGTAGCGGACGGCATCGTCGTCCCGCTCAGTCCACTCGAGGTCGGGGAGCTGGCGGGCAGCGCTCGGCGAGGTCATGTCCCGACCCTAACGAAGCGGGTCGGAAGTCGCAGCGGTCCTGGTCGCGGGTGCGGGTACCGGCGGCGGGTAGGGTGACGGCGCACGCGGCGGGGCGACTGGGCAGGAGACAGGTGGCGATCGACATGCGTCCGGACGGCGCCATCACGGCCGCCGACCGCATTCGTGCCCACGTCGCGCTGACCAAGCCGCGCATCGTGGAGCTCCTGCTCGCGACGGCGCTGCCGACCGCGTTCCTGGCTGCCGGCGGCCTCCCGCCGCTGGGCGCGACCGTGGGCGTCCTCGTCGGGGGGACGCTCGCGGCGGGGTCGGCCAACACGTTCAACTGCGTATACGACCGTGACATCGACGCGATCATGCGCCGCACCTTCCATCGGCCGGCCGCCATGGGCATCGTCAGCGTCCGGTCCGGCTTGTGGCAGGGCGCGATCCTGGCGGTGCTGTCCGCGCTCCTGCTCTACGTGACCTCGAATCTCCTCGCCGCGCTGCTCGCGCTGGCCGCGATCGCGTTGTACGCCGTCGGCTACACGATGCTGCTGAAGCGGCGGACGCCGCAGAACATCGTGTGGGGCGGCGCCGCCGGGTGCATGCCGGTGCTGATCGCCTGGGCCGCCATCACGGGGTCGATCAGCTGGACACCGGTTGTTCTGTTCCTCGTGGTCTTCTTCTGGACGCCTCCGCACTACTGGCCCCTGGCGATGCGGTTCCGCGACGACTACGCGGCGGCCGGCGTGCCGATGCTGCCCGTGGTCCGGACGGACGCCCAGGTGTCCGCGAGCATCCTGTGGTACGCCTGGGCGATGGTCGCCGCGTCCCTCGCGCTGATCCCCGTCGCCCCGATGGGCTGGGTGTACGGCATCGGTGCCGCCGCGCTCGGGGCCGCGTTCCTGTCGGAGGCCTACCTGCTCCGCCGCCGCGTGCTGGCCGGGGAGTCGAGCGCCAACGCGACGGCGATGCGGCTCTTCCATGGGTCGATCACCTACCTGGCGCTGCTGTTCCTGCTGGTCGCGATCGACCCCTTCGTCCCCTAGGGCCCCCGCCCCCCCAACCGCCGACACGACGCAGACGGTTGGTTTTCCGGGCGATGTGTCCGTTTTGTCAACCGTTCACGTCGTCTCGGCGGTTGGGGCGGGGACGCCACGCGTGCGCAGCGCCGGCGGGATGAACAGCACGGCGACCCAGGTCAGCGTCGCGCCGACCACGTGGATCATGACCAGGGCCTCGGGCAGGCCGGCGAAGTACTGCACGTAGCCCACCCCGCCCTGGAGGACGGCGATCGCGAGCAGGATCCAGGCACGGCGCTGGGCACGGGCGGGCCCGTGGACCACGACGAGCACGACGAGCAGGCCGATCAGCAGGCCGAGGAACAGAAGCACGACGTCCGCGTGCAGCCAGGACACCGTCCGCGGGTCGAACGGATAGCGGTTCTCGGCCTTGGCGTCGCCGGAGTGCGGTCCGCTGCCCGTGACGAGGACGCCGAGGACGACGACGAGGGCGGTCACGGCCACGAGCGCCCACGCGAGACCCCGGACACCACGCGGGACCAGCGGCACGACCGGCTGGTCGCCGACGTCGCCGGCGCGCACGACGAGCGCGACGGTGCCGGCGACGATGGCGATCGAGACCAGGAAGTGCGCCGAGACGGTCACCGGGTTGAGCCCGGTGAGCACGGTGATGCCGCCCAGGACGGCCTGGGCGACCGTTGCGGCGAGGGGGACGCAGGCGAGCACGAGCAGCGCGGGCCGCGAGGCCAGGCCCAGACGCCGGCGGCGCCGGGCGTCCAGGATCGCCGCGACGATCGCCGCGACGGCGAGCACCACCAGGACGAACGTCAGCGTCCGGTTCCCGAACTCGATGTACTTGTGCCAGCCCTGCTCCTGGCGGGTGGTCGGCACGTACGAGCCTTCGACGCACTGCGGCCAGGTCGGGCACCCCAGCCCGGAGCCGGTCAGCCGGACGACGGCTCCAGTGACGATGATCGCGCTCTGGCCCACCAGGTTGGCGATGTAGATCGCGCGCGTCAGGCGCGGAGCGCGCGAGTCAGGGATGTCGACGGATGCAGCGGCGGGGGAGACGACGGGCACGTCGCCAACCTACGCGGCGGGCCCCGCCGGATGCCCGGTGGCCGTGGTCACGAGCTCGTGGATGAATGCCAGCTTGCGGCGTACCAGCGGCACGATGCCGAACGGGTAGAGATCGCGCGCGCCCATCGCCCGGTTCACGCGGTTGGCCTGGAACGACAGCCAGTGCCAGTCGTCCAGCAGCCGGTCGAAGGCCGTGCCGTCGTACCGTGTCAGCGGCCGGATGACGTGGTCGCCGCCGGGGCCGGACCGCTCGAGGACCGTGGCGTCGTCGGCGGCGGTCGCGAGGGTTCCGGTCATGTGGAGGTAGTGCGCGAAGGTCTCCGCGAAGTCCTCCCAGGGATGCATCGTGGCGTACTCGGAGATGAACGACTCGACCCAGTCCGACGGCGCGCCCGTCGCATAGTGGCGCTCGAGCGCGTCCTCGTAGCTGACGCGCTCGTCGCCGAAGAGCGCGCGGCACTGCTCCCATGCGTCGGCACGGTCGACGAGGATGTCCTGGTAGTAGTGCCCGATCTCGTGCCGGAAGTGGCCGAGCATCGTGCGATAGGGCTCGCCGAGCGCGATCCGAAGCGCCTCGCGGTGCGAATCCAGGCTCTCGGCGAGGTCGATCGTGATGACGCCGTCCGCGTGTCCGATGACGACGGGCTCGCCGCTGAGACTGGACAGCAGGTCGAAGGCCAGTCCGCCCGGACGTTCGTCGTACGGCGTGATCGGCAGGCCCAGGTCCAACAGTTGGACGAGCAGTCGGCGCTTGTCCTGGGACGCCTCCGCCAGGCGTTCCAGCGCGAGGGTGTCGCCGTCGTCCGGTCGGCGTCGCGTGAGCCGGCACGACAGGCACGCCCCGGAGTCGGCGCCGTCCGGGGCGAGCCAGTTGCACTGCCGATCGCGGTTGACGCAGGCGCGCCACGCCGTCTCGTCGACCTCGACCCGCGCGCCGCCCTCGGGAACGGGGTCGCCGGGCAGGGCGACGAACTCCCGTGTCGGCGGGTGGAACGCGATCGGCGCCGAGCAGGTGGGGCAGTCCAGCGACTCGACGTAGACCTTGGTCCGGCAGACCGGGCACCGGGCGGACATGCGCCTCAGCTCCAGCGGAACGTGCGGCCGGCGATGATCGCCCCGACGGCACCCCATCCGACCAGCACGGCGACCATCCCCAGGGACGGCGGGCGCCCGCCGACGATCGCGACGCGCATGGCCTCGGCGAGGGCGTCGGACGGCAGCGTCCGGGCGAACATCGCGACCGGAGCCGGCAGCGACGACACCGGCACGATGACGCCGCCGAACATGATGAGCACGAGGAACAGGCCGTTGGCCACGGCGAGCACGGCCTCGGCGCGCAGCAGGCCCGCCAGGGCGATGCCCCAGGCAGCGAAGCACGCCGTGCCCAGCACGAGGACCACGACGGCCCAGGCGGCCCCGGTCGTCGGTCGCCAGCCCAGGAGCACCGCGACACCCGTCGTCACGGCGGCGGCGACGAGCATAACGGCGCCGGTTGCCAGGAGCTTGCCGCCGAGCAGCTCGCTGCGGCGCAAGGGGGTGGTCCCTAGCAACCGCAGCGCGCCGGATCGACGCTCGAACGCCGTGGCGATGGCCAGCGACGTGAAGCCCGACGAGATCACCGTGACCGACAAGACGGTCGCCAGCGCGGTCGAGAGCCGGTCCGGGCCCGCGACACTGGGCACGAGATCGGTCCAGGCCAGTGCCAGGAGGATCCCGACCGGGATCGCGATCGTCAGGAGGAGCTGCTCACCGTTTCGCAGGAGCAGCCGTGTCTCCCAGCCGGCCTGGTGCAGGACGCGGCGAGCGGCGCCGCTGGTGATCGCGGTGCTGGGGCTGCCTCCTGGGTTGCTCACAGCTCACCCACCAGGCTGATGACGACGTCCTCGAGCGTTCGTCGTCCGACCGTGAGATCGGCCGTGCGCACGCCGTGCTGGGCGCACCAGGCCGCGATCGCCGAGAGCACCATCGGGTCGGCGGCGCCGGTGACCAGGTAGTGGCCGGGCGTGTCTTCGACGACCGTCCCTCCGGGGGGCAGGACGGCGACCAGCCCGGACAGGTCGGCGTGGAGTGGGCCGCGGAACGCGACCGACTCGTCGTCGCCGACGAGGTCCGCGACCGTGCCCGCGCGCACGACGCGGCCGCCGGCGACGACGACAACATGGTCGGCGAGCCGTTCGACGTCGTCCATGAGGTGCGTGGTCAGGACGACGGCGCACCCGGCCTCCACGCGTTCGCGCACCAGCGTGTGGAACTCGCGCCGGCCGACCGCGTCCAGCCCCGCGGTCGGTTCGTCGAGGAAGGCGAGCTCGGGGTTGCCGACGAGCGCGACGGCACACGCGACGCGTCGCTGCTCGCCGCCGGACATGCGGCGGATCGTCGTCCGGGTCTGCGGATCGATCCCCAGCCGCTCCAGGAGCTCGGCGGGATCGGCGGGCGCGGGGTAGAGGCCGGCGACGTGGCGGACCAGCTCCAGCGGCCGGGCCGTCGCGTACAGGCCACCGTCCTGCAGCATGACGCCGATGCGCTCGCGCACACGAGGGGTGAGGGTGCCGTCGACGGGGACCTCCGAACCGAGCACCGTCACGTCGCCGCTGGACCGCCGGCGCAGGCCGACGCAGGCCTCCACGGTCGAGGTCTTGCCGGCGCCGTTCGGGCCGACGACGGCGGTGACCTGTCCACGCGCGGCGGTCACCGACAGCGCGGCGACCGCCGTCCGCGCGCCGTACCGGACGACGAGATCGCGCACGACGAGGGCGGGCTCGGACACGCCCTGAGCCTAGGCGCCGCCTCCGACGACCGGATTTCGACGGGTCGATGTCGCAAATCCGGACCCCGACTGTCGGGCCGCGGGACAATTACGCAACAATGTCGTTGTGAAAATCCAGAGCGAAGCCACCGAACGGGTGGCCCGCACGCTGCTGGAGGTCGGGCCGTCCACGGCCGCCGACCTCGCAGACACGCTCGGGATGACCTCGGCCGGCGTGCGCCGCCACCTCACGTCGCTCATCGACGACGGTCTGGTCGTCGCCCATGACAAGGCGCCCTACGGTCCGACGCCCAAGCGCGGCCGCGGCCGGCCGAGCGCGGTCTTCTCGTTGACCGATGCCGGGCGCGCCGCGTGCGACCAGGCCTACGACGACCTGGCCCTGGCGGCCCTGCGCTTCATCTCCGACACCTACGGCGAGCAGGCCGTCCACGCCTTCGCCGAGGACCGGGCACGTCGGCTGACCCTCGTCGGTCAGGCCGGGGTCGGCCCCGAGCCGACGGCCGCCCTGTCGCCCGCCGAGCTCGCAGCCGCTTTGAGCCAGGCGGGGTACGCCGCCCAGGTCGAGCCCCTCGGCGACGTCGCCGTCCAGCTGTGCCAGCACCACTGCCCGGTCGTCGACGCCGCCCGCGAGTTCCCCGTCCTGTGCGAGGCCGAGACCGCCGAGCTCGCCCGGGTCCTGGGCCGCCACGTGACGCGGCTCGCGACGCTGGCCCACGGCGACGCGGTGTGCACCGCGGTCGTCGCCCCCGAAACGTCACACCGTCCCACCGACCGGGAGGTCCTGGCATGACCACGACACCGCAGCACGAGACGCTCGACGAGCTGGGCCGGTACGAGTACGGCTGGCGCGACTCCGACACCGCCGGGGCCTCCGCGCGTCGCGGCCTGAACGAGGACGTCGTCCGGGACATCTCGGCGAAGAAGAACGAGCCGCAGTGGATGCTCGACCTGCGGCTGAAGGGGCTGCGGCTGTTCGAGCGCAAGCCGATGCCGACCTGGGGGTCGGACCTGTCCGGGATCGACTTCGACACGATCAAGTACTTCGTCCGCTCGACCGAGAAGCAGGCCCAGTCCTGGGACGACCTGCCGGCCGACATCAAGAACACCTACGACCGCCTCGGCATCCCCGAGGCGGAGAAGCAGCGGCTGGTCGCCGGCGTGGCCGCGCAGTACGAGAGCGAGGTCGTCTACCACGCGATCCGCGACGACCTGGAGGAGCAGGGCGTCCTGTTCCTGGACACCGACAGCGGGCTGCGCGAGCACGAGGACGTCTTCCGGGAGTACTTCGGCTCGGTCATCCCCGTGGGGGACAACAAGTTCGCCGCGCTGAACACCGCCGTGTGGTCGGGCGGGTCGTTCATCTACGTGCCCAAGGGCGTGCACGTGGAGATCCCGCTGCAGGCGTACTTCCGCATCAACACCGAGAACATGGGCCAGTTCGAGCGGACGCTGATCATCGTCGACGAGGGTGCCTACGTGCACTACGTCGAGGGCTGCACGGCGCCGATCTACTCCTCGGACTCCCTGCACTCCGCGGTCGTCGAGATCGTCGTGAAGGAAGGCGGTCGCTGCCGCTACACGACGATCCAGAACTGGTCGAACAACGTCTACAACCTCGTCACCAAGCGCGCGGTCGCGAAGGCCGGCGCCACCATGGAGTGGGTCGACGGCAACCTCGGCTCGAAGGTCACGATGAAGTACCCGGCCGTCTGGCTCACCGGCGAGCACGCCAAGGGCGAGACGCTGTCGATCGCGTTCGCCGGCGAGGGCCAGCACCAGGACGCCGGGTCGAAGATGGTGCACGCGGCGCCGAACACGTCGTCCAACATCATCAGCAAGTCGGTGGCCCGGGGTGGCGGACGCACCTCGTACCGCGGGCTGGTCCAGATCCTCGAGGGAGCGCAGGGATCGCGCGCGACCGTGAAGTGCGACGCCCTCCTCGTCGACGACATCTCCCGGTCGGACACCTATCCCTACGTCGACGTCCGCGAGGACGACGTGTCGATGGGCCACGAGGCGACGGTCTCCCGCATCAGCGAGGACCAGCTGTTCTACCTCATGGCACGCGGGCTCACCGAGGACGAGGCGATGGCGATGATCGTCCGCGGGTTCATCGAGCCGATCGCCCGTGAGCTGCCCATGGAGTACGCGCTGGAGCTGAACCGCCTGATCGAGATGCAGATGGAAGGTGCTGTCGGGTGACCGTGCTGGACGCCCCGCCGAGCGACCTCGCGCCGCGAGTCGCGTCGGCGGACTACGAGGACTTCGCGATCCCGCTCGGTCGCGAGGAGGAGTGGCGGTTCACGCCGCTCGACGCCGTGCGGCCGTTCTTCGCGCCCGCACCGGACGCCGGCGTGCTCACGGCCGAGCCGTCCGAGCACGTGCGCGTCGTCGACGCCGCGGACGCTCCGCCGGCCGGCTGGCTTCCGACCGACCGGTCGGCCGCGGTCGCCTGGTCCGGCGCGACGCGCACGGTGGTGGTCGACGTCGCCGACGAGGCGGTCGTCACGGACCCGATCGTCGTCGAGCTGCGCGGGTCCGCCGACGTCTCGTACGGCCGCGTCCAGGTGCGCGTCGGGCGGCATGCACGCGCCACCGTCGTCGTCGTCCACGACACCACGGTCGACACGGCCGGAGCGCTCGTCACCGAGGTCGCCGACGGGGGCGACCTGACGGTGCTGTCGGTCTTCGGCGGCTCACCGACGGGCACCCACCTGTGGCACTGGCCCGCCCGCGTCGGGCGCGACGCGCGCATCCTCGCGGCCCAGGTCGTCATCGGGGGCCGCGTCGTCCGCGTCCTGCCGTCCGTCTCGTACGCTGGCCCGGGCGGGTCGGCCGAGCTGATCGGGGCGTTCCTGGCCGACTCGGGCCAGCACATCGAGCACCGCATCCTCGTCGACCACGACCAGCCGCACTGCTCCAGCCGTGTCGTCTACAAGGGCGCCCTGGCGGGCCAGACCGCGCACACGGTGTGGGTCGGCGACGTGATCGTCCGTCGGGCCGCGGTGGGAATCGAGACGTACGAGCTCAACCGGAACCTCCTGCTCGACCGGGGGGCGCGGGCCGACTCGGTCCCCAACCTCGAGCTGGAGACCGGTGACGTCGTCAGCGCCGGCCACGCGAGCGCGACCGGCACCTTCGACGAGGAGCAGCTGTTCTACCTGCAGGCGCGCGGCATCCCGGCGAACGTCGCCCGGCAGTTGGTCGTGCGCGGCTTCTTCGTCGACGTCCTCGCCCGGATCCCCGAGGGCCGTTGGCGCGACCACGTGCTGCAGGCGATCGCCGACCGCCTCCACCTCAGCGGGGGTGACGAGTGACCGGGTTCCGTCCGGTGTGCCCGATCGCCGAAGTCGCCGTGGGCACGTCGCGCCGCGTGGTCGTCGACGGCGTCCCGATCGCCGTCGTCAACACCGACGAGGGCGTGTTCGCGATCGAGGACCGCTGCTCGCACGCGGACGTCGCGCTGTCCGAGGGCGACGTCGACGGGTGCACGATCGAGTGCTGGCTGCACGGCTCGGCGTTCGACCTGCGGACCGGCGTCCCGCTGAGCCTGCCGGCGACCGTGCCCGTCACGGTCTACCCGGCCCGCGTCGTCGGCGACGGCATGACCGCCGTCGTCGAGATCGACCCGACCCCCACCACCGTGCCGGCTGCGGCCGGCCGACAGATCGAGGAATCATGAGCACCCTGGTCATCGACGACCTGCACGCCGGCGTCACCACCGACGCGGGCCACACCGAGATCCTCCGCGGGGTCACCCTCACCGTCGAGTCCGGCGTCACCCACGCGGTGATGGGCCCGAACGGCTCGGGCAAGTCGACCTTGGCGTACGTCATCGCGGGCCATCCGAAGTACACCGTGACGTCCGGCAGCATCACGCTGGACGGCGAGGACGTCCTGTCGATGACCGTCGACCAGCGGGCGCGTGCCGGGCTGTTCCTGGCGATGCAGTACCCGGTGGAGGTGCCGGGCGTCTCCGTGTCCAACTTCCTGCGCACGTCCGCGACCGCCGTCCGCGGTGAGGCGCCGAAGCTGCGGCAGTGGATCGGGGAGATGAAGTCGGCCATGGCCGGGCTGCAGATGGACCCGGCGTTCGCCGAGCGCAACGTCAACGAGGGCTTCTCCGGCGGGGAGAAGAAGCGCCACGAGATGCTGCAGCTGACGTTGCTCAAGCCGAAGATCGCGATCCTCGACGAGACGGACTCGGGCCTGGACGTCGACGCGCTGCGTGTCGTGGCGGAGGGCTACAACGCGTTCCGTGAGGAGACCGGTGCGGGCACCCTCCTGATCACGCACTACACGCGGATCCTGCGCTACATCGCCCCCGACGTCGTCCACGTGTTCTTCGACGGGCGCATCGTCGAGAGCGGCGGGCGCGAGCTCGCCGACGTGCTGGAGTCGGAGGGCTACGAGCGGTTCGAGCGGACGAGCGCGTGATGACCGCCGTCGCCGGGTCTACCGTCGACGTGCTCGACGTGGACCGGATCCGCCAGGACTTCCCGATCCTGCAGCGGACGGTGCGCGACGGTCGCCCGCTGGTGTACCTCGACAGCGGGGCCACCAGCCAGAAGCCGCGAGCGGTGCTCGACGCCGAGCGCGCGTTCTACGAGACCGCGAACGCGGGCGTGCACCGGGGCGCTCATCAGCTCGCGGAGGAGGCTACCGAGGCCTACGAGCAGGCGCGCGCCCGGATCGCGGCGTTCGTCGGTGCGCATGCGGACGACCTCGTCTTCACGAAGAACGCCACGGAGAGCCTGAACCTGGTCGCCTACGCGTGCTCGAACGCCACCGCGAAGGCGGCGATCGCCCCGGGGTCGGTCGACCCCCGGTTCGTCCTCCGTCCCGGTGACTCGATCGTCGTCACCGAGATGGAGCACCACGCGAACCTCGTGCCGTGGCAGGAGGTCTGCGCGAAGACCGGGGCGACGCTGCGCTGGATCCCGCTGACCGACGACGGCCGGCTCGACCTCACCGAGCTCGACCGACTCGTGGACGACACGACGCGGGTCGTGAGCATCGTCCACCAGTCGAACCTGCTCGGCACCGTGAACCCGGTCGCCGCGATCATGGCCCGCGCCCACGCCGTCGGCGCCCTGGGCGTGGTCGACGCCTGCCAGTCCGTGCCGCACATGCCCGTCGACGTGGCGTCCCTCGACGCGGACCTGATCGCCTGGAGCGGGCACAAGATGCTGGGACCCACCGGGATCGGCGTGCTGTGGGGCCGAACCGAGGTGCTGGACGCGATGCCGCCGTTCCTGACCGGCGGGTCGATGATCGAGACGGTGCGCATGGAGGGCTCGACCTTCGCGGCACCGCCGAAGCGATTCGAGGCGGGGACGCCGATGGTCGCGCAGGCCGTGGGGCTGGCCGCGGCAGCGACCTACCTCGACGACCTCGGGATGGCCGCCGTCGCCGCGCACGAGCACCGGCTGACCGGTTACGTCCTCGAGCGGCTGGCCGTTCTGCCCGGCGTGCGGGTCGTCGGGCCGACGTCGAACGTCGACCGGGGAAGCGCCGTGTCGTTCGCTGTCGACGGAATCCACCCTCACGACGTCGGGCAGTTCCTCGACGACCGCGGTGTTGCCGTCCGTGTGGGACACCATTGCGCCTGGCCGACCTGCCGGCGCTTCGAGGTGCCCGCGACGACCCGGATGTCGCCGTACGTCTACAACAACGAGGCCGACATCGATGCGGCGGTCGAGGCGATCGTCGGTGCGCAAGAGTTCTTCGGGGTGGCGTGATGCAGCTGGAGTCGCTGTACCAGGACATCATCCTGGACCACTACAAGCACCCGCGCGGCCGCGGCGCGATCGCCCACGCCGCGGGGGAGTCGCACCAGGTGAACCCGACGTGCGGTGACGAGGTCACGGTGCAGGTGGCGCTCGACGCCGACGGCGGGCTGGTCATCGGGTACGAGGGGCAGGGCTGCTCGATCTCGCAGGCCAGTGCCAGCGTCATGGCCGAGCTGCTGGCCGGCGGCTCGCCCGAGCAGGCGGACACGGCCCGCGCGGCGTTCATGGACCTCATGCGCAGCAAGGGCGCGGGCGAGCCGGACGAGGAGGTGCTCGGCGACGCGGTGGCGTTCGTCGGCGTCTCGAAGTACCCGGCCCGGATCAAGTGCGCGCTGCTGCCGTGGGTCGCGCTGCAGGACGCGGAGGCCAAGGCCGGGATCGCGGCGGGAGTGCCGCAGGACGAGGAAGGACGGACGGCATGAGCATCGCGACCGACGACGACGTGCTGGAGGCGATGAAGGACGTCGTCGACCCTGAGCTGGGGATCAACGTCGTCGATCTGGGCCTGGTCTACGGCGTGACGGTCGACGACGCGAACATCGCGACCGTCGACATGACGCTGACCAGCGCGGCCTGCCCGCTGACCGACGTGATCGAGGACCAGACCCGGTCGGCGTTGACGGACGTCGTCCAGGACTTCCGGATCAACTGGGTCTGGATGCCGCCGTGGGGTCCGGACAAGATCACCGACGACGGTCGGGAGATGCTCCGCGCGCTCGGCTTCAACGTCTGACCGCCGAGACGCCTGGAATGGTTGCTGTCCGGGGTGGTTTGTCCGGTTTTGACGACCATTGAGGGCGCGTCGGCGGTCTGGACGCCCGCGTGTGGAGCGCTCCGTCCGGCTCCGTAGACTCAGGCAGCCATGATCTCTGCCACCGGCCTCGAAGTCCGGGCCGGTTCGGCGCTCCTGCTGGAGGCGCCCAGCCTGCGCGTGGGTCCCGGCGACCGCATCGGCCTGGTCGGCCGCAACGGCGCCGGGAAGTCGACGCTCACGCGGATCCTCGCCGGTGAGGGCCAGCCGGCTGCCGGGCAGGTCCACTCGTCCGGCACGGTCGGCTACCTGCCGCAGGACCCTCGCACGGGCGACCTCGACGTCCTCGCGCGCGACCGCATCCTGTCGGCCCGCGGCCTGCACGACGTCGTCCGGCGCATGAACGAGGCGAGCCTGGGCATGGGCACCGACGACGAGGCCGAGCGCGACCGCCTCATCGCCCGCTACGCCCGGGCGGAGGCGGAGTTCGAGGCGCTGGGCGGGTACGCGGTCGAGTCCCAGGCCGCCGCGATCGCGGCGAGCGTCGGACTCCCGGAGCGCATCCTCGGCCAGCCCCTGAGCACGCTGTCCGGCGGACAACGACGCCGGGTCGAGCTCGCCCGCATCCTGTTCGGTGGGTCGGACGTGCTGCTCCTCGACGAGCCGACCAACCACCTGGACGCCGACTCCATCCGCTGGCTGCGCAAGTTCCTCGCCGGGTATGCGGGCGGCTTCATCGTGATCAGCCACGACACCGAGCTCCTCGGCGACACGGTCAACAAGGTCTGGCACCTCGACGCGAACCGGCAGGAGATCGACCAGTACGCGATGGGCTGGTCGTCCTACCTGACGGCGCGCGAGACCGACGAGAGGCGTCGCCGCCGCGAGCGCCGCAACGCCGAGCAGCAGGCCGATGCGCTGCGGGCGCAGGCGGAGAAGATGCGCGCCAAGGCGACGAAGGCCAAGGCCGCGCAGTCGATGCTCAAGCGGGCGGACAAGATCCTGGCCAGCAGCGACGACGTCCGACGCAGCGACAAGGTGGCCGCGCTGCGGTTCCCGGAGCCCAAGCCCTGCGGTCGAGTCCCGTTGACGGCGAAGGGACTGTCGCGCAGCTACGGCTCGCTCGAGGTCTTCACCGACGTGGACCTCGCGATCGACCGGGGAAGCCGGGTCGTCATCATCGGGCTCAACGGTGCCGGCAAGACGACCCTGCTGCGCATGCTCGCAGGCGTCGACGCCCCGGACACCGGTGAGGTCAGCCTCGGTCACGGGGCGGTCATCGGCTACTACGCCCAGGAGCACGAGACGCTGGACCCGAC